>JAZRAN010000066.1:0-8672 GCA_045634605.1 Candidatus Stercoripulliclostridium sp.
ATATTCCTTATTGTTGCCATTCTTGCTTGCGTAGGACAAACCTACAACGTATATTCCTTTAACTATAACGGTGGCTCTATGGTCCTTGATGCAAAGGCGCACATAGAAGACGAATTCGGCACGCTCAACTCATTGGTCGTAATAGTGCCCAAAGGCAACCCCGAAAAAGAAAGAGAACTTGCTAACTATATTTCTTCGTTTGAAAATATAGATTCCGTCAACGCCCTTTCCACAATAGAAATACCGGCAGAAGGTAGCGGAATATATTTAACCGATAAAATAGGAAAATCGGATATGCCCACTCTTATGTCCGCTCTTGCAGGTGGTCAAGACCTAGGTCCGTTTGCTAGTATGGCGGAAGGCATATTTAACGGATATCTATATAGTCAAGGCATAACGGACGCTGGCGCAAAGGTAAGAATTGTAGACCTACTAGAATACGTTGGAGAAAACTACGGATTCCTACTTGGCGACTATGCTAGCATGTTAGACTCCTTGACTTTTGCAAAGTCCAACCTAGAAAGCGCAAACTATACTCGTATGACCTTTAATATTTGCACTTCTATTGAAGGAGAAGAAACCTTTGCTTTCCTTGATGAAATAACCGCTCACATTGGCGACTATTATGAAGAGTTTTATATGACGGGAGAAAGCGTCGCTTGCTACGATATGGCAAACTACTTTGATAGAGATAATCTTATCGTTTGCCTTTGCTCGCTTGGTTTCGTACTACTTATATTACTCTTTACTTTCAAGAACGTACTTCTACCCCTTGTACTCATACTTGCAATACAAGGTGGTATTTGGATTAACTTCGCATTCCCCTTCCTAACGTCTACGCCCGTAGCATTCATAGGTTATCTAATAATAACAGCGGTACAAATGGGCGCTACCATAGACTATGCAATCGTACTAACAAACCGCTATCGTGAAATAAGGGGCAATTATCTTGACCGCTATGAAGCAATGGCGGATGCGGAAAACGCAGTATTCCCAACAATCATTACTTCCGGCATAATTTTGACGGGTACCGGCTTTGCGCTAAGTTTCCTTGCAAGTGGCGCGGTTGGAGCTATGGGCGGACTGCTTGGAGCAGGAGCCTTAACTTCTCTCGTTATAGTAATTTTCATACTCCCTTCACTACTTCTCGTTACGGAAAAGCTAGTCGACAAATGCGACTTTAATAAACTTTTTAAGAAGAAGAAAAAGAGCCTGGACCTAGCGGAAGAAACCAAAGAGCTCGGCGAAGAAAACGTTGCATAATAGCATTTTAGACTACTAAATAGTAAAAAAGAAGTTCCCAAACGGGAACTTCTTTCTTTTTTTAGTTTTGCTTTTATATACCCACTACCCTAGAAAGTCTATCTATGGTAAGATTGCAAATTTCGATTTTTTCTTTATTGCTGGGAGCGTCGACCTTCTCTATTAACCACTCGTATTCCGCATCACCGCGAAGGTTGGAAACGTATTTTAGTAGGTCGTCTACAAGTTCCTTTCTTGCGTCTTCCTTCATAGTCTTTCTCGTTAACTCTATGATGGTTAACTTCATAGCAAGGAATACTTGCAATTCGTCTTTGGAAAGATTTTGGAACTTCTCTTTCATTTCCTTTCTATGTAGAATATTGGTTACAAGGCGCGCAATTCCACCTATACCTATTGGTAGCCAACTTCCAACCACAACAGACCAAATGCCTACGCCAAGGAGCATACCGTTTTCTAACTCGCTACTTGCTTTCTTTTGGATACCATAGTAGTTTTGTTCAAAGAGCATATAAAGAATATTCATATAGCCTTCATCGTCAAACAACAACTTAGAAACGGCTTGGAGAGATTCTTCCTTTCTTAGATAATCAAAGGAATCGTCAAGCATAAAGGAGAGAGCAAATTGTATTCTCTTTATGCCGTGAGTGTCCTTTTTGAACAACTCTTTATCGATATACTTTCTAAACTTTGCGATATCGTTAGAAATCTCTAAATCTTTGGAATTTACTGCGGACTCAAAACGCGCTAGATTTTCCCTTGCTATTTGCTTTTCTACGGAAAGGTCAACGGTATTTTTTCTTCTAACGTTATTACTGATTTCGGTTGCTATTCCGTTGATGATTTTAGTAATAAGGCCACCGTTTTGTTCCTTTGCTACGGGTTGATTATCATCCATTTCTCTTTCTACTGCTTCAAGGTCGGTCTTCAAGCGAATATACGTTAGGTTGTTAACTACTATTTTTTTAGCCTTAGCGAGTCTTTTTGCCTTTCTCATTTCTTTAATTCCTCCAAAATATAATTCTTAATCTTTAGTAAATTGAGCTTTCTTTCGTTTAGTTTTAGTAGATTGATTACTTCTTTTAGCGTTGTCGTTTCTTCTTTCGCTTTACTTTCTACTATCGCTGTAAAGTCGTCTTGATACCAATGGTCGCAGTACTCATAGATTTCTTTCTTCGGCGTCTTTCCGCTTTGTATTCCGCTAAACAGTTTCCTTACAGAGTGGGGAATTGCGGACAAGTTACCCTTTTCAAAATCGGAAACGTACTTGTATACCGTTGGTCTTGTCTTTTTAAGCAAACGGGACAATTCCGTTATAGATATCATGTCGGTTATCTTCATTGTCGACCTCCTTTGTTTGACACTATTTTACACTTTTTATAAAAACCTGTCAAGTACTTTTCGTAAAAAAGTGTAAAATTTTGTAAAGTTTTTTACAGCTAAAAAACGCCACTATAATATAGTGGCGAATTATAAAAACATATTAATTCCATAACGTAGGGGGTGATTTTAGTCCCATTCGTCGCCTTTGACGGTCTCCATATCAATGCCTTTTGTTTCGTTGCACTTCTTTACGAGAGCTATAAATGCGCTAATGAAACCGGGTACTAGGAGAGCAAATGCGATTATGCCGACTATGGTGTTTCCAAAGATTGTAGTTAGCGGTAGACTTACTGCGTAAGATACCACTACGCCAAGTCCCGTTACTATGAATTGAGCCGACATCGTAGACGAACGCAAATTGGTAGGAGAAGATTCCCCTATCATCATTATAATTACGTCATTAGAGCTATAATAGCTACCTATGCATGCGCCACACATAAGGCCTACAAAGTACGGACTCCACGCAAACTTTGCACCTAGCGAGAATAGTATAAAACTTATCAAGCAGTTGAGCGCGGTAACGATAGCGGCAAGTTTTCTTCCTTTAATATCACTAATGAATCCCATTATAACTTGCGCAACGGCGCTACCTACGGGGAAAAGGAATAAGGCGTCCGTTACGACACCCGTACTTACTGCGTTGACGGCATCGTTTAGCGTTGCAAATAGTCCGCTATCTAGGAAGTTTGTTGCGTATCCATAGGTCATAATCGCTTGATAATCTATGGTTGCAATAAAGCCTAGATTCATTAGGGCGGAAGTAATATATAGCCAACGAAGTTGCTTGTGTTTTAGGGCAAATTTTAGCGCAGGAATTAGTCCGCCTTGAGCGTTATCGAGCGCTTTTTGTTCCTTTTCCGCTTGACGCTCTTCATCGGTTAGGCGAAGATATCTTAGTCTAGCGTCAATAAAACTATCCGTTTCTCTTGCTAATACTAGAGCAATAAAGGACGCTACCAAACCAACTATTGCCGGAACAAGGAATACGTTACGCCACTCGCTAGCGTTTTCCATCATCACTTTACGCATAAGCGGTATTAGCATAACGCCCATATTTGCAATAAATTTAATTACGGAATAGGTACGCGCGCGTTGTTTAGGCGACGATGACTCCATAATATATACGACGTGCATATCGTGTGGAATAAAGAATTGCACCATACACGCGCCTATAAAATACATAATTACGTTTTGGGAAAGGAAGATGACAAGTAGAGCAAGACTCATGCCAAAGGTATTTATAATAAGGAATACCTTTCTGCCAAACCTATCGGCTAGCGGTCTATATAAAAGCCCTAAGGCTTGGAAAGGCACTACCAAAATCGTCAATATATTAAGAAGACCAATGGAGTTTTCCGTTGCGAAAAGGTCGTTTGCAATTTCCGTCTTCATAAGAGTGGTAATTTGCGATGCAATTTCATCAACGGCATAGATAAGAGTAATAATAAATATGACGTAAGCAATATAATACTTACCCTTTGGACGCGCCTTTTCTTTTTCCCAGCGCTTAATTTCTCTTTCTCTTTTTAGTAACGTCTTTTGTTCTTTCGTTAAAGTATTATCCATAACTATCTCCTACGGAGATATTATACTATTAAAATACGGATTAGTAAATAGGAAAGATTAAATCCATGCCTTGTGAGCACCTTTATTTGGGGGTGTATCTTACCCGTTTTGTTATATTCTTCAACATATTTTCTCATAGATAAAACTTTTTAAAACTTTTTAAAACTTTTTTCTTGACAATAAAACTTTTTTATGATAAATTATAATCATCAAATTGATAGGAGAAAAGTTATGAAACTTATTTTATCTTTATTATTTTTACCCGTAAAAGCCTTTGGATTCTTATTCCTTGCAACAATAGCTTGGTTATCTAAATAAAAATTTTATATAAGGAGCGATTTATGAACTACGAAAAAATGATTTTAGAAATGTTTGAAAGAATTATTAAGCTAGAAGACAAAGTGGACAACCTTACGAGAATTATTAACCGTAACGTCCTTGAACAAAAGAATGAAGAAACTATGGAAAGCAAAAAGTATCGTTTTTTAACGTCATATCTCCGTGATAGCAATGCTTTTTCCATAAGACTAACGTTTGCGGAGATAGAAGAAATCATTCAGACAAAGCTTGCCGACTCTGCAAAAAAGCATAAAGAGTTTTGGGCAAACTCTACTTCTCACTCCATCGCAAAAAGTTGGCTTTCGGCAAATTACAGAACAGTGGAAATAAATCTCGAGCAAGAATTCGTCGTGTTTGAAAAAAGGATTTTGAATCACAATACCCATATGTTCTTTTGGAACGGCTTTAATGAATACGCCCTATCCGATGGAAGATTGCTCTCACACTTCAAAAAACTATATAACGTAACTTACGAATCTAGATATGAATTATATGTAGCACCAAACCACACCCATATTGCTTTTGTAAGAAACGTTAAGGACAATAGTATCGTGATTGAATTTTACACGAGAGATAAAAATCTTTTTGACACCATTAAACTTGATAAAGCGCAAATCGAAAGCGAGCTAGGCTTCCCGCTAGAATGGAAACGTCTTGACGGCAAACTTGCCACTAGAATTAATTATAGAAAATCTTTTGAATACAATGAAAGCAACCAAAACGTATATGCTTGGTTAATCGAGTATGCAATAAAATTCAAAGCTATTTTCTCAAGATATATTTAAGCGAAAAATCGATTTGTCTTCACTATCCACTCGCACTTAAAACACGCTAGTTTAGATGAAGTACGAGCAAAAGAAAGTCTCCCAAAGGGTTGCTGTAGTAGACCTACTGCGCCCTGCAGGGAGACTTGGTTTTGTGAAGTAGTTCGCTAAAATAGCGTGTTTTAGAATAGGCCGGTGATAACGCCGTCTTCACTAACGTCTATCTTTTCCGCGGCGGGTACTCTGGGTAGTCCGGGCATGGTCATAATGTCGCCGGTAAGGGCTACTATAAAGCCTGCGCCTGCGGATACCTTTACGTTACGAACGGTTACTACGAATCCTTCGGGAGCGCCAAGGAGCGCGGGATTATCACTAAATGAGTATTGGGTTTTTGCCATACATACGGGAATCTTATCAAAACCAAGAGCCGTTAAGGTTGCAATTTGCTTTTTAGCATCCGCCGTAAAGTTTACGCCTACGCCACCATATACGTTCTTAACAATGCCTTCAATCTTGTCTTCTATGGTGCCGTCAAGTGAATAGCTAAATGAGAAGTTGGTTTCTTGTTCACAAAGACGTACTACTTCTTCCGCAAGAGCCATACCGCCCTTTCCGCCTTCTGCCCATACGGTAGAGAGAACTACGTTAACGCCAAGTTCCTTGCACTTCTTGATTACAAGTTCGATTTCAGCATCGGTATCGGTGGGGAAACGGTTAACTGCTACTACGCAAGGAAGTTTATACACGTTAACCATGTTGGAAACGTGACGGAGTAGGTTGGGAAGACCCTTTTCTAGAGCAACAAGGTTTTCATTACCAAGTTCGGTTTTTGCCATACCGCCGTGCATCTTTAGAGCGCGAACGGTTGCAACAACTACTACTGCGCTAGGTGTAAGACCGGTCATGCGGCACTTGATGTCTAGGAATTTTTCTGCGCCTAGGTCTGCGCCAAAGCCTGCTTCGGTTACAGCGTAGTCACCTAGCTTCATTGCCATTCTGGTTGCTATAACGGAGTTACAGCCGTGAGCTATATTAGCAAAAGGTCCGCCGTGTACAAAGGACGGAGTGCCTTCTAGGGTTTGAACAAGGTTGGGTTTTAGAGCGTCCTTTAGGAGAGCTGCCATTGCGCCTACTGCCTTGATTTGTCCGCAAGTTACGGGTTTATCATCATAGGTGTAGCCGATGACGATTCTGCTTAGTCTTTCTTTAAGGTCGGTAATGGAACTTGCTAGGCAGAATACCGCCATGATTTCGCTTGCTACGGTAATATCAAAGCCGTCTTCACGGGGAGTGCCGTTAACCTTTCCACCGAGTCCGTCTACTACGAAACGAAGTTGACGGTCGTTCATATCTACACAACGCTTCCAAACAATACGTCTGGGGTCGATGCCAAGAGAGTTTCCTTGTTGGATGTGGTTGTCTATCATTGCGGCAAGAAGATTGTTCGCAGCGCCTATTGCGTGGAAGTCTCCGGTAAAGTGAAGATTGATGTCTTCCATAGGCACTACTTGAGCGTATCCGCCACCTGCTGCGCCACCTTTAACGCCAAAAACGGGTCCCAAAGAAGGCTCACGGAGTGCCACAACTACGTTTTTACCTATTTTCTTTAGTCCGTCGGCAAGGCCTATGGTGGTAGTGGTTTTACCTTCTCCTGCGGGAGTAGGAGTAATAGCGGTAACAAGAATTAACTTGCCATCTTTTCTATCACTTTCTTTTAGCAAAGAGTAATCAACCTTTGCTTTATACTTGCCATATTGCTCAATATACTTGTCGTCGATATTGATTGACTTAGCAATTTCTGTAATAGGTTGCATTTTGCATTGTTGAGCAATTTCGATATCGGTTAAATATGCCATTTTGTTCTCCTTTTTGTCCTTAATATTGTTGTATTTTATTTGAAGTATTTTACTGCTGACTCAAATAGCGCCATATCGTACTCGCCCAGTACGTTCTTGTAGAGTCCGTAACCCTTTCTTTCGGAGTGTCCCATCTTGCCGAATACTCTACCATCGGGAGAGAGTATACCTTCTATCGCCATAGTACTGCCGTTGGGGTTAAAGCGAATATCGGTAGTTGCCTTTCCTGCTAGGTCAACGTATTGAGTCATAATTTGTCCGTTCTTAGCAAGTTCCGCTACTAGTTCGTTGGATGCTATAAACTTGCCTTCGCCGTGAGAAATCGGTACGTTGAATATATCCCCTACCTTTACTCCCTTGAGCCACGGAGAATTGTCGGAGCAAACTCTTACTCTAACTATTCTGGATTGGTGACGGCCTATATCGTTATAGGTTAGCGTGGGGCAATTTGCATCGGTGTCTATAATCTTGCCGTAAGGAACGAGTCCTAGCTTTACAAGAGCTTGGAATCCGTTACATATACCGCCCATTAGACCATCACGATTGTTTAGTAGTTCGTGTACCTTTTCTTTGACTGCGCCATTGCGGAAGAAAGCGGTTATGAACTTACCGGAGCCATCGGGTTCGTCACCACCGGAGAAACCGCCGGGGATAAATACGATTTGACTTTCCGCGCACTTTTTACTAAACGCATCAACAGAGCGAGATACGTCGTCACTGCTTAGGTTGCGGATAACGAATATTTCCGGCTCTGCGCCAGCGTCCCTAAATGCTTTTGCCGTATCGAATTCACAGTTAGTGCCGGGGAATACGGGGATGAGCACCTTAGGACGAGCGACTTTAATTTGGGGAGCAATAATCTTTCCACCTTCGTAACTAAAGTCTTTAAGGTCTTGCGCGCGAATAGTTATGTTGCAACTATAAACAGGCTCTAACTTATTTTCGTATATTGCTTGGATTTCTTCTAGCGCAATACTTTCCTTTCCGTATGAGATAGCCTTTTCTTCGGTAGTCTTACCTATGATTACGCCCACTTCTTCTTGAGCGCTAAGCTCCAATACGAAAGCGCCGTAATTGTACTTGAACATATCTTCTACTTTTACGCTATCATCATAAGCAAAACCTATTCCGTTACCAAAGGTTGCCTTCATAACTCCTTCTGCAATACCGCCGTAGGTGGGAGTAAACGCAGAAATTGCCTTGCCGTTCTTTAGCAGTTCGCTTACGGTTTGGTATACCTTTACCAAACTTTCGGTAACCGGCAATCCGTTTTCATCGTAATCGGGAGCGATTAAGGTTACAAGGTTGCCCTCCTTTTTGAACTCGGGAGAAACAACCCTATCTACCTTGCCGGTAGTTACTGCAAAGGAAACCAAGGTGGGCGGTACGTCGATGTTTTCGAAGCTACCGCACATACTATCTTTACCAGCGATAGCTGCGCATTTGAGTTCTTTTTGAGCCTAAAATGCGCCTAGTAGCGCGCTAAGGGGTTCGCCCCAACGCT
>JAZRAN010000067.1:0-3991 GCA_045634605.1 Candidatus Stercoripulliclostridium sp.
GTTCCCTTTGATAACGTAAAAGTACTCCAACCTTACATTGATATGAAAGGCGTAAAGAACGCAAAAATCTAAAAATCGATAAAAAACTAACAAAAAAATCAAAATTTAATATATTACAACTTAATAAGGAGAACATCCAAAATGAAAAACAAAGAACTATTTTTAGCCCTAGAAGAAATGGCAAGAGCCTACAAACTCGAAGAATCTCTTTTAATCGAGTCTTTGGAAAAAGGTTTAGCCGCCGCTTTCAAGAAAGAAACCAGCGAAGCTCGCGCAGTTGCAGTTAAGATGAATCCCTTGACTTATACCATCGAATTCTTCGCATATCAAACCGTTGTTGAAGGCGAACCCCTAAGCGATAGCGAACTTTCTCTTGAAGAAGCTCGCGACATCAAGCCCGATGCTCAAGTCGGTGATATTATCGGCGAAAACGTTGACCCCGACGACCTTTCCAGAATTGCATCTCAAACGGCTAAACAAGTCTTTACTCAAAACGTTAACGAAGCAAAACGCGCTCAAGTTATGAACGAGATGAAGGACCGTGAAGGCGAACTTATGACCGCTATGGTACGTAGAGTAGAAGCAAACGGCACCGTATCCGTAGAAATCAGCGGTACCCAAATAGAAGGTATTCTTGGTACTCGCGACCAAGTTCGTGGCGAAAAACTTAACGTAGGCGACACCATCAAGGTTTACGTAAAGAAGATTAACGAAGACTTCAACAAAGACGGCTCCAAGAAGGACGGCTCCAGAGTATTCGTATCCAGAAGTTGCGCAGGTTTCGTAAGAAAACTATTCGAAATCGAAGTTCCCGAACTTCGTAGCGGACTTATCAAGGTAGAAAAAATCGTTCGTGAAGCAGGTCTACGTACCAAGATGAGCGTATACTCCGACGACCCCAACATCGACGCTCAAGGCGCATGTATCGGTCCCAAGGGCTCACGCGTTAACGCAATCGTAAACGAACTTAACGGCGAAAAGGTAGACGTTATACCTTATAGCTCCAATCCTTCCGAATATATCGTTAAGGCGCTTTCTCCTGCAAAAATCATTATGGTTCAACTTAACGAAGCCGCAAAGGAAGCAAGAGTTATCGTTCCCGATGATAAACTATCTCTTGCAATCGGTAAGGGCGGTCAAAACGCAAAGCTTGCAGCAAAGCTAACCGGTTATAAAATCGACGTTAAGCCCTATAGCGTAGCTATCGCTGACGATGAAAGCCTAATGATAGGAGACGAAGAATAATGCGCGAGCCTACAAGAACCTGCTCGGTATGCAGGCGCAAAGCTAATAAAGCCGAGTTGATTCGAGTAGTTCGAGTAGACGGAAAGTTTTACGTCGATGAAAGCGGAAAGGGACAAGGCAGGGGCGCGTATATTTGCAAAAATCCCGATTGCATAAGTAAATGCGCGCAAAAGAAACTCCTTAACAGAAGTTTCAAAACGCAAGTAGGAGAAGAAGTATATGAAGCTCTCGCCAAGTTCAGCGCAAAAAATTAAGACGTACGTAGGTTTTGCTTGCAAAGCAAGAAAGTGCGTGCTTGGGGTAGATAACATAATTAAAGTTAACAAGCCCATGCTCGTGCTATATTCAAGCGAACTTGCGGAAAACTCTGTAAAAAAGACTCTAGAAAGCGCCAAAGCGCACTCGCAAAGAGCCGAAAAAATAGAAGATTTCAATTTAATAACACCCAAAGTTGGCTGTAAAGCAGTGGGTATTAGAGATAATAACCTTGCCGAAGCCATAATCAAACAACTAAATATTTAAGGAAGGACTAGATGGAAAAAAACAACGTTCGTAACAACCTTAACAATGAAGCAAACCAAATAGCAAATATTGGCAAAATAAACGACTTCGTAAAGCGCAATAGCGCGGTAGTACAAGAAATTACCGCTAAATTACGCGCTCTTATGGACGCAAAAGAAGAAAACAGCGCTATCTTAGCGTCGCTTTATGCTGAGCAAAAGGCAAGGGAAGCGCAAGAAGAAGCTCGTTTACAAGCAGAAAAAGAAAAGGCGGAAGCCATCAAGCTTGCAACTTCTGCTCCTATCATCGAAGAACCTATCCAAGAAGAAGTAAAGGAAGAAGTAGTAGAAGAGCCTATCCAAGAAGTTGTTGAAGAAGTAGTAATAGAAGAGCCCCAAAAGGAAATAGCAGAAGAGCCTAAGAAAGTCGAGCTACCCAAAAAGGTAGAAGTCAAGGTTCAACAACCTGCTCCGCAAAAGACTCCGAACAACTCCAAGCAACTTGAAGATGCTAAAAAGCAAGCTCTTGAACAATTTCTTGCTAAGCCCAAGAAAGTTGTTCCCGATGCTCCCGTTGTCTACAAAGTTTATCGTCCCCCGGTCGAAGAAGCTCGTCCCAAGCGCAATGAAAGACCTAACAACCAAAACCGCGACAATAGACAAAACAACAATCAAAATAGCGGTATGAACGCTTTCCAAAGACAAAACGCTATTGAACATCTTAACAACTCTCCCGTTGTTCAAAAGGATACTCAAAAGAAGAAAGTCTTTGATAACGCTCCCGACGAAAAGACTCAACTTGCAAAGAAAACCAAGCTCAAGAAGGGTATCGAAGGCGGTTCTTCCGCAATCGTATACGATGAAGATGGCAACATCAAGAAGATTCGTACCAGAAAGACCACTAACCAAAACAAAGCGACTTTCAACGTAACGGAAACGGTTCAAATCGAGCACGCAGTTATTACCAAGGACAACGTTCCGATTAAGGAACTTGCAGAAAAGATTGGTAAGACCGGTACGGAAATCATCAAGCGCTTGTTCCAACTAGGCATTATGAAGACGATAAACGATTCTATCGACTTTGATACCGCAGACCTAGTAGCAAGTGACTTTGGTATTACTCTCGAACTACAAAGAGAAGAAACTTCGGAAGAAAAGCTCATTTCTTACTTCGAGCAGGAAGAAGAAGACGAAAGCCAACTCGTTACCCGTCCGCCTATCGTTACCATTATGGGACACGTTGACCACGGTAAGACTTCTATTTTGGACTACATAAAGAAGTCCAAGGTAGCAGAAGGCGAAGCAGGTGGTATTACCCAACACATTAGCGCATACAGTATTTCCGTAAAGGGTTCTCAAATTAGTTTCCTAGACACCCCCGGACACGCAGCGTTTACCGCAATGCGCGCTCGTGGAGCTAACGTAACCGATATTATCGTTATTGTAATAGCTGCAGACGACGGCATAATGCCCCAAACCGTAGAAGTTATCAACCACGCTAAAGCGGCAAAGGATTGCAAGATTATAGTTGCTATCAATAAAATTGATAAGAACACCGCAGACCCCGACCGCGTAATGACTCAACTTACCGAGTACGGACTCGTTCCGGAAGCATGGGGTGGCGATATTCCCGTAGTTAAAGTTTCCGCAAAAACCGGCGAAGGCATTGATGAACTACTAGAAACCATTCTTCTTGAAGCAGAAGTTATGGAACTCAAAGCAAATCCCAATCGTAAAGCAATGGGCGCAGTTGTCGAAGCAAGACTTGATAAGGGTAAGGGACCGCTTGCAACTATTCTTGTTCAAACGGGTACGCTCAAGGTCGGCGACCATATCGTAGTAGGCACGGTTACCGGCAAGATTAGAGCAATGCTAGATGACAAGGGCAGAAACGTTAAGAGCGCAGGACCGTCTATGGCAGTTATGATTTTCGGTCTTGACGACGTTCCCGGCGCAGGCGACCAACTTATGGCGTTTGACGATGACAAACTACTCAAGAGCGTTGTTGCAGACCGTATCGCAAAGGATAGGGAACGCAAGATTAACAGCGGAACCGTAAGCCTAGATGAACTCTACGGCAAGATTGAAGAAGGCAAACTCAAGAGCCTTAATATTATCATCAAAGCAGACGTTCAAGGTTCGGTTGAAGCAATTCGCGACTCGTTGCAAAAGCTCAGTACGGAAGAAGTTAAAGTCAACGTACCGCACGCAATGGTTGGCGCAATCAACGAAAGTGATATTATCCT
>JAZRAN010000068.1:0-3297 GCA_045634605.1 Candidatus Stercoripulliclostridium sp.
TAACAAGTAGAGTGAGTATCAAAAAAACAAGCCTAACCAATTGGTTAGGCTTGTTTTTTTGATACTCACTCTACTTGTTAACTACTGAGTTTAGGAAGGTAAGCGTATACTTTACCGTCTTTTCTTTTTGCTCCCTTTTTACGTCTTCGCTTGCAGGACCATCAAAGAACATAGAAAGCACGCTATCATCGTCCATAGTACTAAAACTCATATGGCATCCTTCTATCATATGCTCTTCTCTTATGACTGGCAAACGAGTTTTTGCATCTGCTTTCATCTCTTCGGTAAGAACGCCGTCGTTAGTTGCTTCAAGCAGTAAAACCGGCAAATTGCTATCCTTAATCGTATCGTCCATATAACAAAGCGGAGCATACAAAACAACGCCCTTTACTCTGTCCAAATTTTCTTGCGCGCGCCTTACCGCTGCGCCACCGCCTTGAGAGTGCCCTCCGACAAAAAACTGTATGGTTGGGTACCTAGAAAAGGCTCTTTCGGTTTCTTCATACAACATATACGCAAGCCCCATGGGAACCTTTGGGAGCACTACAACGTAACCTGCGCGAACTAACGGCTCCGCTAAATAATCATAGTTTTCATAAGGTATCGCCGTACCGATATAAAAGATTAGACCATACTTCGCTTCCGCTCCAACGGGTACGTAACTGACGCTATTTCTTGCGTCTATTTTTTCGTATTCAAAAGCATTTTCTTTGGTGTAATCTACGTAATTCACACTCAAATCTTGTACGTCGCTTTGCGCTATCCCAACCAAACAAACGGATAACGTAATTATCGTCATTAAAACCACTATTAACTTTCTCATAATTCCCCTTTCGGTTAGCCCTTTATTTCTTCCGTTTCTATTTTAGGTAACGTCTTCATAAGAACAAGCGCATACCCAACGGCTATTACAACCATCACCGCGCAACTGATAATTTGTTGTGTTAAACCATTTGCTACTTCGCTCATAAAAAACGACGTCGCATTAACAAAAGAGTGCGCAACGATGCAAGGAATGAGAGTCTTGCCACGATAAAACATGATTATAAACAAGAAACCTACCGCCGTTGCGTATATCACTTGACAAATATTTGCAACCAAATTTTCGCCACCGCTAGAAATCAAATTTACTATATGACCTACGCCAAACGTCAAGCTTCCAACGATTATGGCAACTTTCAAATTTTCCTTAGCCATTGCTTTGAATAGCAATCCCCTAAAAATTATTTCTTCCACAAAGCCTACGCATATCATTGCGAGTATGAAAGCAAATCCTTCCAGTATCGAACCGTTTACGCTTACGCCAAACCAAAAATTGACGGATGATATTGCAACTAGCGGTATAAAAAACAAGAAATTCTTAAGATTAATATCAGTTTTACATAGTCCGTATTTTTCCCAAAGCTTGTTTTTTGCAATCCAAACCAAAAGCGCTGCGGATAAGATTGCTAAAAATATGAACGTCAAACTTTTAGGCACGCCTATTTTATCGGAAAGCATGTCCATCAGACTTGCGCCTACTACGTAGACGACTATCCAAACCACCGAAAACCATATTTCACTTTTTTGATATAATTTATTCATAACGTTCTCCGTAAAAACATTATACCATACACTCTCCCAAATTCCTAGACCTTATTTAATATTTATAAACTGCTAAAACAAACTGCCAAAATCCATATTGACTTAAAAGACATTTTTTGTTATATTTATTATAACAATTTTTTAGGAGAGCACTATGGCAAAAAGCATCCAAGACGTATTAAAAATGATAAAAGACAACGGTATTAAAATGGTCGACTTCAAGATGGTTGACATCAATGGTCAATATCGTCACGTTACCATTCCCGCAGAAAATTTTAGCGAAGACACCATCAAAAGCGGTATAGGCTTTGATGCATCTAACTATGGCTACGCCGTTGTAGAAAAAAGCGATATGGTTTTCATACCCGATACTAATACGGCAGTAATCGACCCCTTCTGCCAAATTCCCACTCTTTCCATGACGGGTAACGCAATGATTATCGATACCCCAAACAATCGTCCACTTGCTCAATATCCTAGGAATATAGTGCTTGCTGCGGAAAACTATATGCGTTCCGAAGGCATTGCAGACACTATGCTCATTCTCCCCGAGTTTGAATTTTACCTATTTGATAAAGTTGGCTGGGACGTTCAACCCAATAGCATAGGAGTTACCCTTGATACCAACCAATCTTATTGGAATAGCGCAAGCCAAGGCCAAGGCGTCATCGTAGCAAAACAAAAGGCCTACCATATTGCAAAACCCTTTGACCAAGCATATGAGTGCAGAAGTGAAATGTGTATGCATATGAAAGACGCCGGCATAGAAATCAACTATCATCACCCCGAAGTTGCGGCAAGCGGTCAATTCGAAATAGAACCCCAACTAGGAGAAATGTCCAAGATGGCGGACGCTACTATGTGGATTAAGTACATCATCCATAACACAGCTCTCAAACACGGCAAAACCGCAACCTTTATGCCCAAGCCCATATACGGCGAAGCAGGTAGCGGTATGCACGTTCATATGTTGCTCCTAAAGGACGGAGCCCCATTATTCGCCGATGATAATGGCTATGCAAAGCTAAGCGAAACTGCCCACTACTTTATGGGCGGATTGCTCAAACACATCGGCTCTCTTTGCGCGCTCACTAATCCTTCAACTAACTCGTTTAAGCGCCTAATCCCCGGCTTTGAGGCACCCGTAACCGTTGGTTATGCAACTTCCAACCGTAGCGCAGTTATTAGAATTCCCGCTTACGCAAAGAGCCCCGAAAAGCGCAGATTTGAACTACGCAACCCGGACGCAACCTGTAATCCCTACTTCTGCTATGCAGCAATACTTATGGCAGGTCTAGACGGAATAAAGAACAAGATTGACCCACATGCTAACGGATGGGGCCCCTATGACGTCAACCTATTCCACCTTCCCGAAGAAGAAAAGGCAAAGCTACAACACCTACCAACTTCTCTTAGCGAAGCGCTTGACGCCCTAGAAAAGGACAATGATTACCTAACCGCAGGCGGTGTATTCCCCATTGAACTCATTAAAAACTTCATTGCATCAAAGCGTCAAGAAGTTAGCGAACTTAACAAGATACCACATCCTGCCGAGTTCGACAAATATTATAACCTATAAAAACAAGGGGGCATTGCCCCCTTTTAACTATGGCAAAAGCAATTAAACTTACAACTTTAATTCTAGGCATTATTTTTACCGCGCTATTAGTAGCCTATCTTTGCGCTCCGCACGGAGTATTGCTGGACTTTACT
>JAZRAN010000069.1:0-11381 GCA_045634605.1 Candidatus Stercoripulliclostridium sp.
AACAAAGACGTTGAATTCTATAGAGAAATAGAATTCGATGGCGAGTGTGATTATATGAGAATAAAGTTGTTAGAAAAATATGATAAAAACTTATATCCGTTAAATGAGTTAAGAGAAAATGGCTTAACAAGCGTTCAAGGAAGAAGTAAAGTTTCTTTGCAATTATTAAAATATTTAGAGAAGAAGAATAGTTGATGTGTAACGACAAAAAGCACTTGTTTCCAAGTGCTTTTCTTAAAACCTTTTTAAGCTTGAAAAACTACTTATTAGTCGTTTTCTACTTTCTTAAGAGTGCGTTGGCAACGGGTGCAAACGTATACGTTTTGTACTTTGCCGTTGATGTTAACGTCAACCTTGTGAACGTTAGCGCCCCAACTTCTTCTGGTTTTAATATTACTGTGGCTAACCTTGTTGCCACTCATTTGACCTTTTCCACAAATTGCACATACCTTAGACATGTATTGTACCTCCTACGTATTTTTCGGACCTTATGTATTATATAAAATAAAATTCTATTTGGCAACAGTTTTTAGCTATTTTCTTATTTTACTTGCAAAAAAATTAATATTGCTATATTATAGTAATATCAATAAGTATGTACACTATAACGTGGATGGAGAAATATGGCGCTCTCAACGTTCAACAGATACGGAAACATCAATATTTCGGACAACGCAGTAGCCGTTGTCGTTTCTCGTGTCGCCCTAGATTGCTATGGTGTAGTTGAACTTGTGTCAAGAAGGCTTTCCGATAGCATAATGATGCTTTTTAATCGTGTGCCCCTTGGTAAAGGCGTTAAGATTGTCACCATGGACAATCGTATATTCGTAGATTTGTACGTAATATTAAAAGACGGCGTTAACCGCGATGCAGTTATAGAGAATTTGAAGTCAAGTATAGAATATAAAGTTGAACATATAACAGGCATGCGTGTTAAAAGCGTAAATATCCACGTTGTAGGAATAAAACTGTAATTAGTCGGGCTATATAGCCCCCAAGGATATAAATGAAAGTTCTTACAACTACACAATTAAGAGATATGTTAAAGGGTGGCGCTTTGAACCTAGAAATCAACAAAGCCTACGTTGACTCCCTTAACGTATTCCCCGTACCCGACGGCGACACGGGAACAAATATGAATCTTACTATGCAGTCATCCATAAAAATGATGGAAGATTGTACTGAAGACGATATTGGCGCAATAAGTCAAGCTTTTGCTAAGGGCGCGTTGATGGGCGCTCGTGGCAATAGCGGTGTTATTTTAAGTCAAATTTTTAAAGGTTTTAGCGCAATTCTTAAAGAAAGCAAGGAATTAACTACCAAAGTTTTTGCTCGCGCGCTCAAAAACGGCTCTCATATTGCATACGACGTAGTTACTTCTCCCAAAGAAGGTACTATTTTAACCGTAATTCGTTTGGTTAGCGACTACGCTCTCAAAATTGCAGGCAAAAAGCAAACTTTCATCAATTTCTTCGAAGCAATTCTTGCTGAAGGTGAAAAAGTTCTTTCCAAAACGCCGGAAATGCTCCCCGTACTCAAAAAGGCAGGCGTTGTAGACGCAGGCGGTAGGGGACTACTATGCATCCTTTATGGTATGTATAACGTGCTTGCAGGCAAAGAAATGGTAGCGGAAGTCGTACCGGAAACTGACACTGCAACCAACGTAGCGGAAGACAAAGTTGCTCATGAGTTCGAAAATCTTGACGATATAAAGTACGCATATTGTACGGAGTTCTTCATCATAAATATATTCCAAAAGACTACTCTTAGCGATATAGATAAACTTCGTGATAAACTACAAAAAATAGGCGACTCCCTAATAGTAGTGGGCGACCTTGATTTTGTAAAAGTACACGTACACACCAATAATCCTGACAAAGCTTTGGGATATGCCCTTCAACTAGGTGAACTAGGACAACTCAAGATAGAAAACATGCTTGAGCAAAATAGAGAAATCAACCGCAAGAAAAAAGAAATAGAAAAAGTCCCCCCAAAGCCCGTAGGTCTGGTTTCAATTTGTACGGGAGAAGGTATTTCTACTCTATTCAAAGAATTGCGCGCGGACGCTATTTTGGAAGGCGGTCAAACTATGAATCCTTCCGTTGACGATATCGTAAAACTCGTTGACGGAGTTAATGCAGAAACGGTATATATCCTACCTAACAATGGCAACATTGTTCTTGCGGCAGAACAAGCAAAAGAGCTTACTAAGGCGAATTTGGTAGTTATAGCAACAAAAAATATACCACAAGGCATTTCTGCTGCTATGAATTTTGACCCAAGCCTAGACGTAGAAACAAACGTTTCCAACATGGAGACCGCTATGAAGCAAGTGCGTTCCGGTCAAATTACCCACGCGGTAAGAGATACGGAAATGGACGGCATAGAGCTTCACAACGGAGACGTTATAGGACTCTATGAAAAGACCATAGTCGCATCCGGTCAAGACGTAAACGAAGTTGCAAAAACCGTAATAGAAAAAATGGCGGATGACTCGACCGCAGCAATAACTCTTTACTATGGCGCAGGACTAACGGAAAACGTTGCAAGAGCGCTGGAAGAAGAATTAATCGATATTTATCCCTTCCACGACATTATCGTTTGCGAAGGCGGACAACACCATTACTTCTACTTTATTTCCGTTGAATAATGGAAAATAAAGAGCTTTTGAAGGTAAAGGGTGTAGGTCCCGTTACTCTCGAAAAACTTAATTATCTCGGCATATTTTCTCAAAGAGATATCTTGAGATTTTTGCCTTCCAAATACATAGACCTCGACGCCATCTCCGACCTGTCGGTTGCTGACGACGGGGACTTTGTCGTTTTAGTGCTGGAAATTACTTCGGCATCTCGTCCAATCAAGAAAGGAAGACTACAACTTTTTAGGGCATCGGGCAAGCAATCGGGGTATCCAAGACAAGTAAAACTTTGTTGGTACAACGCAAATTACGTTGCAAAGACCGTCTATCAAGGCGCCTTCGTTAGGGTTTATGGCAAACTCAAAAAGGACGGCAACTCTTGTGAACTGATAAACCCGAGTTACGAGCCCGTGGTAGCGGGCGATAACGTTACTCGTGGTATAAAGGCCATTTATCCTTTGCGTGGTTTTATTCCCCAAGCAACCTTTGCAACTATGGTGCAAGACGTTTTGCATAAAGGCATAGTCGACCACTCGCTAATTCCCAATATGGAAGACGTTTTACCCCTTGACGTAGCGTATCGTTACGCTCACGCTCCGCAAACTATGGCGGAAGCAAATGCAGGCGCAGATAGAATAGAAATAGAAAGCCTAGTCAAAGAAATTTGCGCCTATAAATTAATACGTAACGAAACAGGGCGTAGCGTTTTTTATAAAGATAATAGAGATACTTTGAATGCTATTATCCGCTCGCTCCCATATTCACTCACTCCCACTCAAACGGAAGCCGTAAAGTCCATAGTGGACGATATGCACTCGAATAAACCGCTAAACGCCATGCTGGTTGGTGACGTGGGAAGTGGTAAAACGATAGTCGCGTTACTAGCATCAGCTTACGCCGTTGCATCCGGACATCAATGCGCCGTTATGACGCCCACGGAAATACTTGCGGTGCAACATTACAATAACTTCAAAAAGATACTTTCTCCGTACGGCATAAGAGTAGAGCTTTTGACGGGAAGTTTGACGGCAAAAGAAAAACGTCTTGCCCAAGAAAGAATATATTATGGACTCGTTGATATCGTCATAGGCACTCACGCAGTCATTACGGGCGGAGTAAAATTCAAAGATTTGAGTTTTGTGTGCATAGACGAGCAACATCGTTTCGGAGTAGCGCAAAGGACTTCTCTAATGGATAAAGGTAGAGCGGTAGATACCCTTACACTTTCCGCAACACCTATACCACGCTCATTAAGGCTTACGGTTTTCGGCGACATAAATATTCTTAATATTGACCGCAGATATGATAGCAATAACGTAAAAACTGCGGTAGTAATGCCCAAAAAACGAAAAGATATGCTGGATTATATCGTTCGCGTATGTAAGGAAGAAGGAAGACAAGCTTATATAGTTGCTCCCAAAATTTTCGACGTAGAAGGCATAGACGGTTCTAGCGCAGATAAACTTTACAAAGATATCGTAAAGGCTTACGGAGAAGAAGTATCGGTAGGATTACTTCACGGCAAACAAAAGGCAAGCGACAAGCAAAAGACGCTTACCGAGTTTAGCGAAGGTAAACTGCAAATACTTGTTTCCACAACGGTTATAGAAGTAGGTATTGACGTACCTAACGCATCTCTTATGGCAATATTCGATGCCGATAGATTTGGACTTGCAACGCTACATCAACTGCGTGGAAGAATAGGTCGCGATGGGCATCAAGCATATTGTTTCCTATACACGCAAAAAAGCGGAGACGATATTATTCGTTTGGAAACACTTGTTCAAGAGCGCGATGGACTTGCTATTGCGGAAAGGGACTGCGAATTGCGTGGCGCAGGTGACTGGCTCGGCACGGAGCAAAGCGGAAGAACGCCGACAAGACTTTCCGTCAGGCTTATGGCAAGAGCAAGGGAACTTTCGCAGTCGGTTGACCTAAATATGCACCGCTTAGAATTAATTGCCTATGCGTTAGCTCACGAATTTTACAAAATCAGTTTTAACTAAAATTAAATGCAAAGAACAAAAACAAGTCATATTTTGGCTTGTTTTGTCTTATATGACACAAAATCTTTTTCATATTGTAAAATGCAGTTATGAAAAAGAATGCTCCTAAAATTTTAGCGGTAGTACTCCTTTCCCTAGTCGTCATATTGATGATAGTAGCAGGCTCAGGCTCGCTCAAAGAAGTGTTTGATTCAACCACTTCAACCGATGACGTACCCATAGTGGACGCGGCTCTTGACGATAACGCTCAAGAAAATCCCGATGACGTCCCTAAAAACGACTTGGGGGAAGAAAACTTTTTTCCGCTCTACGCCAAAACGGACGGTCCGCATCGTTATATGCAAGAGTTGACGCTAACTTCTCCGGTTTTAAATGAAGCGCACTCAACGGAAAGGGGGGCTTTCGTTATTTTTACTCACGCCACTAAAAGCGGAGCGTTCAAGGTAGACAAGACCACGCAAACCATAATAAAAGTTGACGAAGAAGGCGCTATACTTTTAGCATATTCAATTGTTGCGCCCAAAGAAACGGAGTACCTTTGTTCCAAAATTACAAGTATAGGATTGGTCGTTGTCGTAAAAGACGATACTAGAACCTACCTTTACACGCTTTCTTATGACCTTAAACAAGTTGATTTAATAGAACTTTCACTCTTTAATAAGGGCAATATATTTGCATTAAACGAAGGAATATTGTTCCTTGGTGAGTCCACAGAAAACGTCGTTTATAAAATAATCAACAATTCTATTGTTGCATCAAACTCATTACAACCCGGAGAAATAAAGGAGATATATGACTTTTCTTCCCATTACGTCTTATTTTTGAGTAATATAAACGGCTACTCGTTTATGAAACTTTCTGTCGAGTTAAAACTCATTTCTTCTGTCACAATAGTAGAGAAAACGTTACTAGCCGTAGAGCCTATAGCGGAAGAAGGAAAACAAAAATATCTAGCGGTTGAGCAATCTTATTCTGGTGTAGAAATCGTCAAATACGATGATAGTTTCAATTTATCCAATGCGGAAAAGGTAGGCGTAGGACTTGCGGAAAACGCAAAGGTGTTTCTTAATGGGGAAAGCATTTTTCTCATTCTTTATTCGACCGGTGTAAGGTTGTATCTAGTTGACAATAACCTTAACTTTACTTCGTCTAACACCACTACTTTCCAAGGAATAACGGAATTTTACGATTGCTATTCTTATCAAGGTGGTTACGCCGTATTGTACGATAAGGGGAATACGCTCACTTTAACCGACGTAAGAAACGATGGGATGATTAAATCGGTTAATCTAGACTCTACTGCATCTATCGCTTGCATAGGAACGGACGGAAATAATTCATTTTTTATTGCATATTCAACGCAAGATACTTTGTGTATTCTTGGTATCAACTAATAGATTCCATAATTTTTTTACTATCTCCCCATTAGGAGTGTCTCGGTTAACGGGGCGCTCCTTTTGGCTTAAAGTAGAGTGTATTTCTTTAATCAGCCTTTCTTCGCTGAGTTCGTTTTGCGGAAGTAGGTTAATAAGACCACGTTTAACGTAGCTGATGGCATTATCTACTTGGTCGCCACGAGAATATTTACTTTTGGGAAGGGGAATGCAAATTACTCTTTTGCCTAAAGCAGTAGTTTCGCCAAGGGAATTTGCCCCACCGCGCATTATTATAACGTCTGCGGTAGCGTATAGGTTTTGTATGTCGTTCGCATAAGGTATAGAAACGTATCCGTCTAAAAATAGTCTACGCTTTTCTTTTTTGCCTATGACGTGTAAGACGTTAAACTCTTTAACGAGTGTCTTTGCAATTTTGAATACTACGTCATTAATTACACTTGCTCCGCTTGAGCCACCAAAGAATAGAAGTGTTTTCTTAAGGGGAGAAAGATTATATTCGCGTATAATGGCTAGAGCGTTGCCATCAAAGATTTCCTTTCTTATAGGATTACCGACGAATAACCCGCCTTTAGTTTCGGGAAAACTCGTTAGGATTAAGTCGGCAAAATAAGAACCGACTTTGTTTGCAAGTCCTAACTTATAATCACTTTCGTGTATTGCGACGGGGATACCTAACTGCTTTGCGCCTATTATGGTAGGGAGAGAGCAATATCCGCCTTTGCCGAAAACCACGTCTACTTTTTCACGACTAAGGATATCTTTAGCCTCTTTGACGGCGGCGGATAACACAAAAGGTATTTTTAGATTTTTTAGAATATGCGCTCGGTCGAATTTGATGGATTTTGTGCGGAAAAACTCTATGCCGACAGAAGGAATAAGTTCTTTTTCCATACCATCTCCGCCGACGTGAATAATACGATTGAAATGGTTTTTTAGGTCGGGTATAAGGGCTATGCAAGGTAAAACGTGTCCGGCAGTTCCACCGCCTGTAGTAGCTATCGTAGTCAAAATTTCTTTCCTTAAATTTTATAATTCTATTGAATTATATTCTAAATAGTGTTAAACTATACAATAAGTATTAAGTTATGGAGATAAAAATCATGAAACTCGTTAATTTGAATACCTTTGATAACAAAGTTAACACTGTTTGCGTTTGGGATGAAGTAGAAAACGTAATAGGCGCGGTAGTAATAAGTCATGGTATGGCTGAGCACGCAGAGAGATATGACGATTTTGCCAAGTTCCTTAACAAAAACGGATACGTTGTTCTAGGCGATAATCACCGCGGACATAAGTATAATCCCGATGGCGAAAAGGGAATCGTAGACGGCGACTCTTTCCATAATACGGTAAATGATGCGCTTAGCGTAGTGGAATACGCAAAAAGCACCTACGGCGTAGAAGTTCTTCTTTTAGGACATAGTTATGGCAGTTTTGTTTCTCAAAGATTTTTAGAACTCTATTCCGATAAGATTAAAGGTTGCATCCTTTCCGGTACTGCATATATGAAAGGCGCATTGATAGGCGCAGGTTGCGCTATTGCAGGACTGCAAAAGGTTATCTGCGGCGCCGAAAAGACCGGCTATCTAATCGATAAGATGAGCTTTGGCGCATACAACAAACCCTTTGAGGTGCAAGGACAACAATTTGCATGGCTATCTAAAGATAAGGCGCAAGTTGCAAAGTACGAAGCAGACGAATACTGCGGATATCCTTTGTCAATAGGATATTATCATAGTTTCTTCAAAGGCGTTATGGCTATGTATGGCGATGCAGTGGATACTATCGATAAAGACCTGCCCGTTTTGATTGCAGTAGGTAGTGATGACCCCGTATCAAACAAAGCAGTTCTTGCAACTAAACTTTATAACTTCTATAATCAAAAGGGTATGAACGTAGAATATAAAGTTTATGAAGGCGCAAGACATGAAATTCTAAATGAAACCAACAATCAAGAAGTTTATGTAGATTTCTTGAACTTTATAAATAAGGTGTACGCATAATATGAAGAAATTCGTTAAAATTTTAATCGTTGCAATGATGGCGCTAGTGCTTGTTACTGCGCTTATTGCTTGTGATGATAAAGACACGCATAAGGGTGAATTTACGCACGAGATAAACGATGCAAACGATTTAAAAAAGATTTCGGAAATGCTGGGTTCAGACTATGATAAGGGCGTATTTGAACTTAAGTCCGACGTAACGATTAGCGAAGGATGGACGCCTATTGGGTCTTCTGTGGAAAATTCATTCCGCGGGGTACTTAATGGAAACAATCATACGATTACCTATAAAATAGATATTCCCGAACCTGAAGAAAGAGACGTAAAGAGTGATATAGTTTCCGAAAAATACTTTGGTCTATTCGGCGTCATACATAATGCGAAGATTTCTAATCTTACCATTAACGTAGACGTTACCGTTCCCGTAGATGCAGAATCGTTTTTCGTGGGCGGTTTGGCAGGTTTTATGAGTGGCAATAACGAAATTAAAAACGTTACTATTAACGGTTACGTTTCTACCACCATGGGCAATATTTGTAAGTATATTGATGAAGAAAACGATTGGAGAGAATCCGAGCGTTACGCAATGACTGCTTATGTTGGCGGTCTTGCAGGTTTCGTTCAAGGTGGCTCGACTCTTGACGGCATAATCTCAAACGTAAGTATTGACGTAGGAGCATATAATGCAGGTTGCATTTCCGGTATAAACGATTTGTTTGTTGGTGGCGTAGCCGGCTCTATGCGTACTGTAAACCTATCTTCGCTCAAAGATAATACTGAATATTGCTACGCTAAAAACTTAGGCTTTACCGGCTCTTTGAAGGCTATTGGTTCTCAAGTAAACGCAGGTGGGATTTTTGGCGCCGCATATAGAATTAAAGATGGTGAAAAATGGTATACCACCACAACCAACATTACTGCGCAAGCATATAAGCGCTTGAGAATCGGTGGTATTGCGGGTATTATAGATAGAGTTAACCTAAACAAAACTGGGGTTGACTTGGACGCCCTTAACGTAGAAACTTTTAGTTCTTCTACGTCGAAGTCTTTTAATGCGGGTGGGCTAGTAGGTTACGCTGCAAACTTCAGTAACGTTTCCAACGCTATCAGTAACGTCAACAAAATAACCGTAGCAACCAATACCATCAATTATACCGGCGGTTTGGTAGGAATGCTACATTATTCTTCTATTTCTAACGCAGTTGCAAATGGTGAGCTATTCTATGGTAGATATTCTATGATGAATTCAGCAACCGACGTGCGTTACGAAGGTAATACTCAAAATAATCCTTACTACATCTATAATGGTGGAGCCGTAGGTAGATTGTACGGAGAATCCAAACTTGATTCTATCGCTACTACTTTTAAAGCATATCAAGGACTTGTAGGCGAAGTAGCAAGGGCTGTGGAAATAATCGTCATCAAAGAAGGCGATGGCGAAACTTATGAAGGATGGTTTAACAATACGGTTTATAATGCCAATATGATTAGCGCGTCGAAAGACGGAGACCTAGTTGACGGTGAACAAAAATATAGAATTATTCATAATTATGATTTATCTGCAACTAATCTAACTTTCGTTAAGACCAATTCAAGATGCTATAACGATACGCAAACTAACGAGAAAGCGAGCGAATGGTACAACGGAATCGGCCAAGCGCAAGACGATGATACGGCTTATAGCGCATTGTACAACACTATCAATTCAAATATTAACGCATAAATAACGTAGACCGCGTAAGCGGAAAAGGATGGAAATATTAAATGATTATCACTTTAAGAGAAGACAAAAAAGAATTTCCCGTAGGCTCTACGCCTGCTGATATAGCGCGCTCAATATCCGACGGATTATTCCGCGCATCTTTAGTAGCCAAGGTAAACGACAAGGTCGTTGGTATGTACGAACCCATCAATCAAGATGCAGTCGTAGAGTTTTTGACGTTTGATACCGAAGAAGGTAAGAAGGCTTATAGACATAGCTGTTCTCATATTCTTGCTCAAGCAGTAAAAAGAATATATCCTACCGTTAAGGTTGCGATAGGACCCGCTATCGAGAATGGTTTCTATTATGATTTCGACTTCATTACTCCCATCAATATGGATAACGTTCCTGCAATAGAAGCGGAAATGAAGAAGATCATAAAGGAAAATATTCCGATTATAAGAGAAGAAGTAACTCGTGAACAAGCCCTTGCTTTCTTTAGAGAACAAGAAGAAATTTACAAGGTAGAGCTAATAGAAGACTTGCCCGAAGACGCAGTTATTACTATGTATAGACAAGGTGATTTCGTAGACCTTTGCGCAGGCCCTCACGTTCCGTCTACCGGATATATTAAGGCATTCAAGCTTACTTCTATAGCAGGCGCATATTGGCGCGGAAACGAGCATAACAAGGTTCTTACTCGCGTTTATGGAACGGCGTTCAACAATAAGACTGCGCTTGCGGAATATCTACAAGCGTTAGAAGAAGCAAAACAACGCGACCATAACAAGCTAGGTAGAGAAATGGGTATCTTTATGACCGAAGAAAACATTGGTCAAGGACTACCTTTGCTTATGCCTAAGGGAGCTAAACTCTTCCAAATTCTTAATAGATTTGTAGAAGACGAAGAAGAAAGACGTGGTTACGTTCGCACCAAGACTCCTTATATGGCAAAATCAGACTTGTATAAGATTTCCGGACACTGGGACCATTATCAAGACGGTATGTTCATTTTTGGTAATGAAGAAGTTGATAAAGAAGTTTTTGCGCTTCGTCCTATGACTTGTCCCTTCCAATATATGATATATAAAAATGGTCTTAAGTCATATAGAGATTTGCCTATACGCTACGGCGAAACTTCTACTTTGTTCCGTAACGAAGCAAGTGGTGAAATGCACGGCCTTATAAGAGTAAGACAATTCACCATTTCCGAAGGGCATTTGATTTGCACGCCTTCTCAACTTGAACAAGAATTCAAGGGATGTTTGGACTTGGCTATGTATATGTTGAAGATTTGTGGTTTGGATGGAGACGTAAGTTATCGTTTCTCCAAGTGGGACCCCAACAATACCGCAAAATACATTAACGACCCTGCAAAATGGGAACACGCAGAAAGAGAGATGCAAAAGATTTTGGATAACATCGGTTTGAAATATTCCGTTGGTATCGATGAAGCAGCTTTCTATGGTCCCAAACTTGATATACAAATTCGTAACGTTTACGGCAAAGAAGATACCCTTATTACCATCCAAGTTGATATGTTCTTATCCGAACGCTTCGATATGACTTACGTTGATGAAAACGGCGACAAGGTATATCCCTATATTATTCACCGTACTTCAATCGGTTGCTATG
>JAZRAN010000070.1:0-6877 GCA_045634605.1 Candidatus Stercoripulliclostridium sp.
AATGGAGAGTACGCATAGCATATTGAACATATCGTTACGAACTTGTGGGTCGTAAAGGATGTCGTAGTTGGAAGTAATACCCATAGATTCGTAAACGAAGGGGATTACAAGGCCGGTCAGTAGGGTGGTGGGAGTGGTGATGGTTGCCGCGGCGCCAAGGATAAAGTCCACGCGCTTGCCGGTAAGGAATTGTTGATAATCTTTTACTTCTGCGTTCAAAACGGGGTCGTAAACAAGTTGTAGTTGGTTGAATACTGCGTTTATGTACATGCAAACGAAGAACAAGAAGGGGCTCTTGTAGGAGATTACCATTAGAGATATAAAGAAGATATTGCTTACGTTATGGAATAGTAGAATACCGCGGTTGCCTAGCTTACGGAGTAGCATGGGGGTGATAACCATAGCGATGGTAGACGCCGTGCCGTAAATAGTGGTAAGCAAACTATATTGAACCATATCTTGCGTGCCGTAAATATACATCCAGCCGAAGATTACGCTAAACGAACTTTCCAAGAAACCGATGATAGCGGCGATGTTTTTAATCCACCAATATTTGTTCTTATATACGCCGACCATACCTTCTATTAGGCCAACCTTTTGGGTGTAGGACTTGGAAGTTATAACACGTTCTTTGCATCCAAAAGCGGTAATAAGATTTAGACCTACGCCGGCAACGGCAAAGGATGCTATAACGTAGCGGTAGGTTTCTATGTTCGTGTAAGTTAATCCCGTCCAATTCAAAATCAAGGGGGTGATGAAGTTGTAAATTGTGGGAGCGAATGATGCGATTAGTATACTTATGGTAAGTAGTCTTGCGCGTTCGTTAGAGTTAGGCGTGATAACGCTACCTAGTTCGGTATATGAATCCGTGAACATAGGTTGGAACATAGCGAGCGCCGTCGAGAAGAAGAACGTACAAATGAGCTTGTCATTGTAGGTCATTCTATCAAAAGGTAAGAATAGGAATACGAGCGCAACGACTACGAGCGGGAAACCCATAAACGCAATATAAGGACGGAATTTACCTATGCGCGTTCTCGTGTTGTCAACGATTTTACCACGGAACATGGCGAAGAAAATACCAAGAATGGTTTGAATAATCGCCATATATTGTAGGTGCAAAGGACGAATACCAATAGTTGAGCCGAGTAGCGTATTGCTTGCGGAAAGCGCCATATAGGTAAGAAGATAGGTAACCATATTTCTTCCCATACCGCCGACGGCGTAGTTGATTAGTTCTTTGTAAGGAACGTGGTTTCCTTTGGCAGGACGACTCCAGTGTAGAACGAATTCGTCGTAAACACCAGTGAGTTTTGTCTTAATTGTTTCAATAAATTGCATAGGCAAACTTCTCCAATTATACTATTTGATAGTATAACATAAGAAATTGATAAATGCAATATATTTTTATTACGCGCTCAAGTACGTGCAATTTTAGTAGTAGGTAACCTTTACGTCTACTTCCAGACTTGAGTTTTGCAAATAATTATCGTTGTTTTCTTTCCATTTTTTGCCCATTTGCCCATAGAATCCGCCGTAAAGGTCAAATATATCAACGTCACGTTTTTGGCACTCGGTAAACGCATAGGATATTACGCCCCTAAAGTAGTCTTTTAGTAGACCGTCAACTTTTTCGGACGGCTCTACGTCGACGACGGAAAAGGGAGCGGGAGAAGTGTTAGAAATAATTTCTTTTAGTATGACGTCTGCTTTAAGATTTACTTTTGCGGTGAGTGTTTCGGGAGAAAAAGTTAGCTTGCTTTTACTTTTAACTATATAGAAAGAATAGGTAAAATCTCCGTCGGTGACTACTACGTCGCCCTTATCTAACTTTGCGGTAACCAAGTTGATGCCACTAATAATTTCTTCGTTGCCATCAAAGACGTAATTGTCCCCTTTGATGATTGCGCACCTAGCAAAATCAAGCACGTATACCTTGTCGTCGCCACCGCTACCGGATGAAGAACCTGCGCTCGTGGAACCACCCGTTTGTGGTTTTTCGGTTTCTACTTTCTTAACTTTGGTTAGCCAATTAGCCGAGTTTTCGGTATAATATGAAGAAATATATTCTTTTATATTGCGGTGTACGGCTTCTTTATAGTTGCCGTATACCATAAGTTCTCTTTGTATATAAAAGGAAGTCATATCCGAGTAGGCGGTTTTTACGTTAAGCACGTCTTTTGCGCTGCCTTCCGTTGTAAGAAGTAGCGCGTTTTCCGAAAGATAGGCGTTTCTAATCATATAGTCCAGAGCGGAGTAAGCTTTCCCTTTTAGCGTACCTTCGCCAAGTAGTACAAGGTTACAATGGCTCATAGCAACCAGCATACTGCTTTCCGAACTTATTTTTGCGAGCGCTTCGCCTAACGTTTTTCCTTCTGCGGAAGAAACTACTATGTTGCTTGTCTTGCTATCCCCGGAAGACGGCAAAAGTATTTGAGCGGAAACCGTAAAAGTATCGTCTTCATAGTCTATACCGAGTCCGGCGACTATCGCTCTTTCGGACAAAGGAGTAATTTCTACGCCGAGAGCAAACATAAGGAAAAAACAAATTAGAAAGGCTATCCATTTATATTGTCGCTTCAACTTTTATTTCCCCCTTTAATGATTTTCTTTCTTTTAGGTCGAGTAGGGCGTAGGAAACGAAGGTTGCCACTAGCTCTACGCCTATGACGAAATATCTAACGATAGAAGTTGCAAAGTCAAACGCTTTTTCCAAATTATAAAAAACGTATTGACCTAAAATTACTACTACGAGAGCGGAAAAGCCAACGGCCAATGGGAAAGGCAACTTTACGGCAGTAAGAATCTTTCCTGCGCCAAAAAGTTTTAGCGCAAGAGATATTATCGCAATAGACAGCCATAGCGTTATTGCGGGCCAATCGATAGAGCCTATTTCCGTATTGACTACGTTAAAAGCGCCGAGTGAAGAAAAGGCGGTATCTACAAGGTGTCCCGCTTGTCCGTAATTCATAACGTATAAGGCGTAAAGCAAAGTCATACAAATTAGGGATAGTATGGCAAGAAAGGGAAGAATAGGGAATTTGGAGCGCTTGCGCGGTGGCATAGTTACGTCTTCTCTAACTTGCAAAAAGAGTAATGGGGAAAAGTCCAAAGCCCAAAACAAGACGTTATCGTAGGATTTCGCAATGGGAAAAATGCCACCTGCGCCTATTGGTAAAAGGTTGCTTGGTTTTAGTTGCAATTTGCCAAAAAGAAGTCCTATGATTATTGCAATAGGTACTAGCCAGGCTATTTGTTCAATGAGTCTACCCAGCCCCTTTGCCCCCTTTATTGCAATGTATGCGGACGCTAAAACGACAATTACACCAACGCCTTTAGTCGTTATATTATAGAACAAATAACTATTGGCGTAAGAAGTCGTTTCCGAAGTATAAACGGATGCTTTGATGACTAAAACTATCAGTAAAGGTACCGAAAGTGACAAGTATACGCCAAGTCCATATTTTTCTTTTATTGCTTCGAGTCCGCCCATTTTATCTATTTTTACTATAAAAAGCAATTGGATTATTTCCGTTAGCATTATAATAAATATAGTAATCCAAATATCTCTTCCCGCATCAAGAGAGATTACGCTTGGAAGAACGGAAAACTTGAATACGAAAGGAATAAAGAAAGCGATAAGGGCATATTGCCTTTTTGTCAAATAACTATTTATCATACCTTAATCTCGTTTTATTTTTTAGTCCTAGCGAAGAAGTTCTATTGGGGATGTCTACCATAGAAAGCTTGAGAACGCTGTTTTTTAGGTCCTTAGGGACAAGTGGCGCAAAGGGAGCAAGGTAAGGTACTCCGTAACTTTCTAGGCTAGCAACGTAAACGCAAATGACTACGGAAGAAATCAAAATTCCATACGTGCCAAGGCTTGCTCCGACAAAGACGAAAACGAGCCTTATTACGCTAAAAGTACCTACTTCATCGGGGATAGCGTAAAGGCCTATGCTTGATAGCGCGGTAATAAGGACGGTAAGGGAAGAAAGGATACCCGCGTTTACCGCGGTTTCGCCAAGAATTATACCGCCCACTACGCTCATTGCCATACCCAAAAAACGTGGCATACGCACGCTTGCTTCGCCTAATACTTCAAACAGGACTAGGGCGATAAGCATTTCCGTTACCGGACTAAAAGGGATGCCGGTAGTACTGTTTATAATGGTAACGAGCAACTTTAGCGGTAGCAGTTGATATTGATGCGACTGGAATGCGACAAACATTCCCGGCAGGAAAATAGCAAAGAAAACACCCAAAAGACGCATTATTCTAATGACGGTCGTGCGTATTGGGCGACGATAGAAGTCTTCGCTATCATAAAAGTCTTCTATGATTATAAAAGGTAAGGTTAGAACGGTAGGCGAGCCGTCAACGATAATCGCAATTCTTCCATCAAGGAGTTTTTGAGCAAGTATATCGGGTTTTTCCGTCGAGCCGGTTTGTTTGAAGAGCGAGTACTTGCGTTCTTCCAAAAGTTTAGAAATATAAGACGAGTCGACGATGCCGTCTATGTCGATTTTTTTAAGTTTGCGCTCGATTTCCTTTATGACTTTTGGGCTTGCAATGCCTTTTACGTAGCAGAGTTCGACGTGAGTTTTGGAGTATCTACCTATAGTAAACGACTTAAAAACAAGGTTTCCCGTAGGAAATCTTCTTCTAATTAGCGTTATATTCGTCTTAAAACTTTCCGTAAAGCCTTCCCTGGGACCTTTTATTACGCTAGAAACGGGTGGCTCGGAAATAGGGCGAGAAGAAAAGCCTTGCGCAGAGCATACTGCATAGTCGTCTACGCCGTCTATGAGAATTAGGCAAGCGCCGACAAGGACTCTTTCCAACGCTTGATTTCTAGCGCTAAAATACTCTAGTTTTTCGCTCGTTTCCACTATGCCGTCGAGAGCTCGCACGCTAGAAGATATGATATCGCCCTTTCTCAATAGTGGCTCAACGAGTCCTAAATCTATGGTTTTTACGCTAATCATCCCGTCAAGATACAAGAGAGCGCCTTGTCTTTTTCCAAGAGCAAGTCGCCTTTCTATAAGGTCGGACGAAAAATTAAAATGTTTTTTGATTTTTTTAATTTCTTTTTCTAGGTCAATCATAAGTTGATTGTTGCCTAAAAAACGTAATTTTAATCTATAAATTATCTAAAAAGTGGGAGTTTTTCCATTTGCCGAAGAAGAAATATATCATACCGGGGATAGCGGTGCCATAAGCGGCGAGCCCATAGCCCAAGAATAATCCAAACAAACCCAATCCAAAGACGTTGCCTAGAAGATAGGAAAGGCCTACGCGTAAGATAAAGCCGTCCAACAGTGAGAATATCATACTGAGAGTAGAGTTGCCTATACCTTGTATAAATCCATTAGTGCCACGCATTATTATCATAGCGGGGAAACTAATTATAATGGCTTTTACGAATATAGGAGCGAGAGATAAGACTTCCGTATCCGTTGTGAATAGTTTGAAAAGTCCTTCCACGTCGACCAGATATGCAATAAGGAAGGCAAGATATATTATAAAACTATAAATCCAACCCCAATAGACGGATTTTTTTACGCGCTCAAATTCTTTACCTGCGAAGTTTTGTCCAACGAAAGTGGAAACGGAGTAGTTTACGCCGATAGATATCTTTCTTACCATATCGTCGACCTTGAGCCCTACGCCAAATACAGCGCTTGAAGCGAGTCCAAGACCGTTGACAAGGCTAGTTACGAATAGCATAGAAACGTTTACGGCGCCACCGCGAAGGGAAAAGGGGATGCCTAGTTTTATTAGGATTTTTGCAGATTCTTTTGTGGGAATAAAGGATTTCAAGCGGAAATCAAAGCCAAAATCACGGCGCTTTATAAACAGATATATAATCGATATAATAAAGGATACGCCTTGCCCGATTATAGTTGCCCACGCAGCGCCCGCAACACCCATACCGAGTACCATAACGAAAACTATATCAAGGACGACGTTTATGACCGCCGCTATGACGATATAGACAAAGGGTTGCGTACTGTTTCCCATACCGCGCAGTATTGCGGAAATGCAGTTATAACCAAAGGTAAAAATGATACCGCCCGAGCAAATAAGAAGATAGCTTACGGCATCTCCAAAGGCTTCTTCGGGGGTTTTCATAAGTTTCAGGATAGGGGTAGCGAGAGTTAGACCTATTGCAGTCATAACTAAGCCGAGTATAACAGTAAACGTAAAGAGCGTGCCTATCGCTTTATTTAGGTCTTCCTTTTTGTTTGCGCCTATAAGTTGCGAGATATAAACTTGACCACCGGTAGAAAAGCCTAAGCAAAGCATAGTCATAAAGGTTACGACGTGGCTTGCGGTAGAAACGGCGCTAAGACCGCTTGGACCTATGACCTTGCCGACTACAATCATATCTACGATGGAGAAAAGCACTTGTAGGGCGTTAGAAAGCATAAACGGCAAAGAAAAAAGGAGAATCTGCCTAGGCAAATTCCCTTTCGTATAATCTTTTAATATTTTACCGTTTGATTTTTCCATACCTATATTATAACTCTACTTTATTATAATATGCGGAGAAAACGGAAAGCGTTATTTGTTAAATCTTGTGAGAGCGGGAGAGCTTAGGGCAAGATTTAGTACGTTTTTAGCGGTGCGTAGTAGTTCGCCCCTTGTGATACCTTCTTTTTTACCAAGAGTGCGGAGTAGGGTGCCGTCGGGACGTTTGGGGGAGATGGGGAGTCTGCCACCGCCGGGCATAAGTACGTCGACTTGCGCTCTTACGCGGTATGCTTGGTCGGAGATATTGGGGAATTCTTGGGAAACGGATTTTTGCATCCACCAGTCGGTCATAACCATACCATCAAATCCCCATTCACCGCGGAGAATAGTGGTGCATAGG
>JAZRAN010000071.1:0-16391 GCA_045634605.1 Candidatus Stercoripulliclostridium sp.
TAAGCTTATTCCACGCTTTGATTTTAACAAGAAACACGAAGGGCTTGAAAAACCTAATAGCGCGCCTGCGGTTAAAGTTAAGAAATTGGGCGAAGAAAGCTTGCCTTTTGAGACAGCGGAAAAAGTTATCAAGAAAGTAGAAATTAAAGATTTAGGCGCTTTGTGTAGTGCACTAAGTGGAAATATTTCTAAGATAGCCGTTGACTTTGGTGAAGAAATAACTTTTGCGGTATCGAACGATACGGAATATAAAGTTGTATGCGCTCAAACTCTATTAGATGAAGGCGTTAACTTTGACCAAGCGATAGAGTGTTTTAGAGATGTTTTGCAAAATCCAAACGTTACTAAAATTGCTTTTGACGTAAAAGATAAAATGCACTTTTTGTCAAGTTACGACGTTGAAATTAGCCTTCCATACGAAGACGTTTTGCTAAAATCATATCTATGCAATTCTAATTACTCATATAAAAACGTAATCGAGATGCTAAATGCAAACGGCTTTACGGACGTTGCAACGGGACTTATTGCGATGAATGACAAACTTGATGCCGAACTTGTAGGAAAGGACCTTTCTTCGTTATATAGAGATATAGAACTTCCGCTAATTAAAGTTTTATATGATACAGAAATGAACGGTTTTAGCGTAGATACGGAAGTTTTGGAGCAATTGTCTTTAAAATATAGGAAAGAAATAGATGCTTTGACGGAAGAAATATATGCTTTAACCGGAGAAACGTTTAATATAAACTCAAATCAACAATTGGGAGACATCTTGTTTGAAAAGTTAGGTTTACCGCATGGTAAAAAGACTAAAACAGGGTACAGCGTTGCGGCTGAAATTTTGGAAGAGTTAGACCATCCCGTTGTTACGCTACTTTTAAGGTACCGCCAACTTAAGAAACTGCAATCAACTTATATTGACGGTATGCGTGGCGTTATAAATAAGCAAACGGGCAAAGTGCATACAATATTTAAGCAATGCTTGACTACTACGGGCAGACTTTCTTCTACTGAGCCAAATCTTCAAAATATTCCTATCCGTACGGAAGAAGGAAGAGAAATAAGGAAAATGTTTGTAGCTAGCAAGGGTAACGTCTTGGTTAGCGCAGATTATTCCCAAATTGAGCTAAGACTCCTTGCTCATTATAGCCAAGACCCCGTATTGCTTAGCGCGTATAATAATGGTGAAGATATCCACGCATTAACCGCATCCAAAATACACGACGTTCCACTTGATGAAGTAACAAAATCTATGAGAAGGAGCGCAAAAGCGGTTAATTTTGGCATAATTTATGGAATTAGCGCTTTTGGTTTATCTAAAAATATAGGCGTCAGACCATATGAAGCAAAAGAGTTTGTAGAGAAATATTTTGCTACTTATCCCAGTGTAAAGCATTACATGGATTCTAATGCTTCCTTTGCGGAAGAGAATGGATATATTCGCACGCTTGCAGGTAGACTAAGGTACTTCCCCGAACTTCGTTCACCTAATAGAAACATACGTGAATTTGGCAAGAGAGCAGCGATGAATATGCCTTTGCAAGGTTCTGCTGCGGATATAATGAAGATAGCAATGATTAAGGTATACAATGCGTTAAAAGGGCAAGAATTTAGGGCAAGGATTATTCTACAAGTCCATGACGAATTGGTTATTGATTGTCCCATTGAAGAAGCGGAAAAAGTTAAGCAACTATTGGTTGACAATATGCAAGAAGCGGTAAAGCTTAACGTACCGCTTGTAGCAGATGCAAAAGAAGGAAACGATTGGTATTCGGTAGAGTAAAATGATAGTAGTTGTAGTTGGTGGTATTGGTACTGGAAAAAGCGCAGTTATGCGTATTTTAGAAGACCTTGGTGAAAAGGTACTTTCTGCTGATGCAATCAACAAAGAATTGCTTGTGGATAGGGATTATATTAAAGTTATAGGGGATAATTTTTCGGGCGTTGTTTTTGATGGGCAAATCGATAAACAGGCGTTAAGGAATATTATCTTTAACGATGAAAGCGCGCGCAAAAAATTAAATGAGATAGCGCACCCGCGAATTTTTTCTAAAATAGAGAATAGAGCGCGCGATTATAAGCGCGTGTTTGTTGAAATTCCTCTTTTTGAAGAATGTGCCGAGAACGTAAAATATGATAAAATTTGCGCCGTTAAAGCGCCCTTAACGGAACGTATAAGCAGAGTATCGACGCGAGATGGAATTTCTATTGAAAGCGCAAAGAAAATAATAGACGTACAAGCTAAAGAAGAGCGCGTATATGATAAAGCCGATTTTATAATAAATAATGACGGTGATATGCGTAATCTTGAAGAACAAGTTTTAAGGATGATAGCTAATGTCAAGTAGAACGATTTTGCACGTTGACTTAAATAACTTTTATGCGAGTGTAGAGCAAGTTCTTAATCCCGATTTGAAAGGCAAGCCGATTGCCGTTTGTGGCGACCCCACCAAACGTCATGGAATAGTGTTGGCAAAGTCTACTATCGCAAAAAAAGCCGGCGTACAAACAGCCGAGCCTATTTGGCAAGCAAAGAGAAAATGTCCCGACTTGGTTGTTGTTCCACCACATTATGCGGAATACGTAAAATATTCTAGAATTGTTAGAGAAATATACGTTAAATATACGTCGCAAGTAGAAAGTTTTGGACTTGATGAATGCTGGTTAGACGTTACCGGATCAAAAAAGTTGTTTGGCGATGGTTTGGAAATTGCCGAAAAAATTCGCAACGAAGTCAAAGAAGTTACGGGCGGATTAACCGTTTCCATAGGTGTATCTTTTACGAAAGTTTTTGCAAAACTAGGCTCGGACTTGAAGAAACCCGATGCGGTTAGCGTTATTTCGGAAGATAATTTCAAAAAGGTTGCTTGGCAGTTGCCCGTAGGGGAAATGCTTTACGTGGGGAGAGCAACCGTAAATAAACTTAAAAAATTGAACGTGCATACGATAGGGGACCTAGCCAAAGAAAATAAAGAATATTTAATTAAAGAATTTGGCAAATCCGGGGAAAAAATGCACGATAGCGCAAACGGAATAGAAGATGACCCCGTAAAGTGTTATAACGAGAAAAAAATACCTGAAAGCATTGGCAACGGAACTACTACTTCGGAAGACATTAAAAAAAGTGAAGACGCTATTGCCGTAATATATTCGCTTTGCGAAATGATAGCGTTTAGATTGAGAACGACGGAAATGGTTGGGGAAGGCGTAAGTGTTTCTGTTAGAGATACGTCGTTAACTCACCACACAAAACAAGGTATTCTCGTGTCTCCAACTGATTCTGCGGACGTGATTGCAAAAAAGGCAATAAGTTTATTAAATTCTTTTTACGATTTTAAAGTTAATTTGCCTATAAGAACTATCACGGTAAACGTATTTAAGTTTTCCCATGCCGGGGATTACGTTCAGTTTAGTTTTTTAAATGATGATACACAAAAGAGTGATAAGTTAAACAAATCTATTGATAAATTGCGCGAAAAGTTTGGGTACGGCGTTTTACAACGCGCATTAAACGTTCATAGTGTTTTTGTTTGCGATTCAAAGGAAATAGACGAAGATTTCGTTCCTTTTGATAAACGTTAATCACACATCAAAAGTTCTTTAGGAAGATATTTTACTACCAAATAAGTTATAAGACCGGTTACGAGTCCTGCCAAAAAGCCGGTAATTATTAGGTATGGCAAAAATCCGAATACGCTTGAGTCTGTCATTATCAATGACGCAACGCATAATTGAATTAGATTGTGGGTTATAGCGCTTATTATTCCAACAGTTATAATTGCTACCTTTTTTGTTTTTAATAGCGCGTATGAAACTAATATGCAAACAAGCGTTGCGCTTAATGAAAACGCAATCATCATAGGGTTTCCTACGAAAAGCGGAACTAAAATAGATTTTGTAATGCCTATTATTAGTGTCGGCATAAGACCGCAGGTTAGTAAAGAGAAGGTTATAACTACGTTAGAAAAGCCAATTTTAACAAAAGGTAATCCCGGAATAATGGGTGGTAAATAGTTTTCTATCGTTCCAATTATTAGTGAAAGGCTAAGTAAGATACCCGTTAGGGCGAGCTTTTTTGAATTTAACTTCATAATTCTCCCCCGGTAATGATTACGTTGGATTTTCCCCTTATAACGATGGAAACTTTGTTCGGGGCGCAAACTATTCTTTCCCCTACGTTAGAAATGGCTTTGGAGCGCACGCAAATTTGATTTTTGCAATCACTCTTTAGAACGTGGCAAGAGCTATTTTCGATTTTGAGTAGCATCTTTCCATCAAGAATCTCTGTGGTAAGATTGTTTTCTAAGCTATATCTAGCGCTTTCTTTGCCGTTTTCATAAACAACAACGTAAGCGCCTTTATTTGAAGAAAATAAAAACACGCAAGAAACAACTATTGCGACAACGAGTATCGCAATTATTATCGCATCAACAACTCCAAAAGCTTTTTTGTTACGATATATCTCAATTAAGTTTTGTTCTTGTTTGATCGACGACGTCAAAAATCTTTTCTCCTACTAGGTAGTATCCCGATTCTGTAATTAGCAATGCGGAGTAGCCAAAACTTTCTATTATTGGTTTTGCTTGGGCGTATCCCAGGACGATGGTTGCAGTAGACAGCGCATCGCATATTGCCGCGCTTTCTCCTACTATAGTTGCGGATATTATAGCATCTTCATCATTAATACCGCTAGGATAACCATCTGTTCCTATGATGTGATGATAACGTTTGTCGTTTACGAAGTAGTAGCGTTCATAATCGCCACTAGTTGCGACCGATTGGTTAGAAAGGGTAGCCTTAGCTACAAAATCTGACTTTCTTGGGTCTGCAACCATTAGGGTTATCTCGCCTTTTACTTTGAACGTTCTACCGACGTCAAGTACGGCTTTTTTAGAATCGGCAACAATTTCATATGCGCAATCGGCAGCATAACCTTTTGCAATAGCGCCAAAATCCAACTTAGCGTTATCTTCCGACTTGGTTATGACGTTGTCGGTTAGCGTAAATAGGTCAAAGCTACAAAGTGGGAGTAGGGCATCTATTTCATCTTGAGATGGTATAGAGTTTGCCACTCCTACGTAATTGCTTGGCGCAAATCCCCAAAGCTCAGTAAGGGGAAAAGTTGCCGGGTTGAATGCGCCTTGAGTCGCCGTATATAATTCTTTTGACATTCTAAATATTGTAGCGGTGATTTCCGATACAATAATAGGTTCGTTTGCTTTTGCTTTGTTAATTTTGCTTACGTCGCTTTCAAGGGCATTTGTTGATACTTTGTTTTCTATTTCTTTTAGTATGTCTTCTATGGAATCGACTTTTTTCGTTGCGTTCTTTCCTTCCACTTCTATGCTATAATAGGTGCCGAAAACATAGTTTTCCGCACTTTTTGCGCACCCTGTGAGAGAAGATGCGATAAAAATTAGCATAAGAAGTGAAAATAAAACTTTTTTCATTAGTCTTCGATAGGCTCGGGACGATTGGGCCCTACAAATATGATTGCTATAGTGCCGGGACCACAGTGAGAGCCGATGACGGGACCTATAAACTGGGGTATGATTTTAGCCTCTGGAAGTAGGGCTTGCAATTTTGCTACAACTCTATCACGGTCTTGGGGGCATGCGCCGTTCATAACGTAAATAGAGTATTTATCTAAATCAGTTACTTTTTCCACAACTTCATTAATAACCGTCATTAGAGCCTTGTTTCTTCCTGCAACGTTTGTGGTGGGGATTAGAGTTCCTGCAGTTGTAAGCTTAATTATGGGCTTTAGTTGGAGCATCGTGCCGAGTAGCGCCTTGATGGCGGTAAGTCTTCCACCTTTTTTAAGATACATTAGGTCGTCCGCAATTATGTAGGCGTTAACTCGCATCTTTAAATCTTCAAGTTCAGCAACTATTTCTTCTACGCTTTTGCCTTCATCAATAAGTTCTTTTGCGCGAAGTACAAAAATACCACTAGAAAGGCTAATTCCCAAAGTATCGAATCTAGTAAACTTTGTATTAGGATATTTTTCCGTTAATTCTTCTAGGGCAATTCTTAGATTGTTGAAGGTTCCGCTCATGTTTGAGCTGAAAGCAACGTATAAAATCTCATCGCCTTTTGCGAATATTGGTTCCAAAATACTTACGTATTCCATAGGATTGAGCGCAGCGGTAGATGGCATGTTGCCGGCTTTAACCAAATCGAAGAAAGCATTGGAACTTTCTTCCGTTATTAATTCGCAAGAATAGGTTTTGTTTTGAATTATATAGGGCATTTTAATATGGTGTTCGTCACCTGCAATGCCATATTCTTGAGCTATAGTTAAGTTTAGTTCTGAATCGGAATCGTATAGTAAATGTATCATTTTTTTTCTCCTAATTGTTGTGTAATTTTTCACGTAAGAGCGATTTTTGTCTTTCGATAGTAGCGACCAGGTCCTGTAAAACCTTGTCTCTTGAGAGCCACCAATCTCTTGACCATACTCTTACGATTACCCAGCCACGGCTTTCTAGGAATTTGAATCTATAGATATCTCTTTCCAAAATACTGGGGCTTGAGTGGAACGCTCTATAATCACACTCTACGCCTAAAACGTAAGTGTTTAATTCGTCATCGAATACTCCGAGCGAAAGTTTATAATCAGTGTTACCTAGGTTGATTGCTACTTTATAACCTAGATTTTCCAGCGCTTCTTTTATTTGTACTTCATATGCGCCGATAGGGTCTATATTATCAAGCGAAGATTTGTGCATTGTTGATAATATATCTTTTACTTCTTTAGGCTTATTTTCGGAAACAGCCCTAACGTATTGCAGATATTTTTTGAGTAGTTTGGGGCCGTTATTCTTTGTGGTTTCCGCTCTATCAAGTTCTTCAGGTTCAATACTCGTTACAACGTAAATCTTCTTTTTTGCGCGAGTGATAGCAACGTTAAGGCGGTTTTCTCCGCCTTCATTTGATAGGGGGCCGAATTGAGCAACGACTTTATCGTAATCGTTTTTTGCGTATCCAACGCTAAAAATTATAATATCTCTTTCATCGCCTTGAACGTTTTCTAGGTTTTTGACAAATATGCTTGCGTTTTCGCCATCGACCACTCTATTGCGTTCGTTGAATAGTTGTTTCCTAAAGGTTTGCGACTTGTCTGCTTCTGCGTCAAGCAAATCTTCGATATATTCTTTTTGGTCAACGTTGAACGTTACTATACCAATGCTTTCGTTCATTGAGCGATGATTAAAGATGTTCTTAACAAGTTTTACAACCGCAACGGCTTCTTCGTGATTTGTACGATTTTGCCAAGTTCCTTTGTCTTTAATTCTTGTTATAGGCGGTTCTTTGGCGTCTATGGTCGTATTTGGCGCTATTTGAAGTTTATTTTCATAGAATGCAGCGTTAGAGAAGTCAATTAGTTCAGCGTATTGACTGCGGTAGTGATATTGCAAATGTACAGGATAGTACCTTGACGTTGCAAGGTCGAGCAAACTTTCTACTTCTAAGGCGGCTTGCATAGAAAGGTCATAATTGTTGGAGTAATCACCGAAATACTTCTTTACAAAGCCGGCAGTAGGACGCAGTTGTTTATTATCTCCTGCAATTACGATTTTTGTTCCGCGGTAGATTCCCGGAAGTGCATTTTCTATGAATATTTGTGATGCTTCATCGAAAACGACCAAATCAAATAAATCTCGCTTCAACGGGAAAATGGTACTTACGTTTTCAGGCGAAAGTAGCCAACAGGGGAATAGGCGAAGCAATAGTTCGTCAAAATACTCGAACATTATTCTTATTGGACGAAGCCCGCGTTGCTTTTGTATTTCATACAAATAGTCTTTTGCTCTAGGCTCTGCTTTAAAGTAATTGACGTATTCTTGACTGAATTTACTGCTTGCAAGAGCGCGACTAATTTCGCGTTGGTCTGCCTTAAGACGCAGTATTCTATTGCGTAAGTCATCAAAAGTAATGGTTTTTGATAGGAAAGGCTCTACGTATTTGTCCATAGAAACGATTTCATGATAGATTCTAATCGGCATAATCTTATCAAGAATTATCTTCATGGATTCTAGGCTATGGTCGGAGTTGTCGTATGCAAAAGAGAGTAGCTCTTTGACGTTTTCGCTAAGGGATTTTAATGCGTTATTCATATCCCTAACTTTGACGTAATTTGCTAGCGCGTCACGAAGTTTGGTTAAAAATGCGGTATTACCGTTTATTAATCCGCCGATTGCTAGCGCATAACCTTCGTCATCTAGAACCTTGCTCAATTTTTTGTATTCTGCGGTATAGTTGTCTAAAGCCTGTTTTGCAACGTTCAAGTCGATTTTTATGTCGTCATAATATGAGTTGTATTTGGCTTGTAGGAAAGGATATACCGGCCAGAATATCGGGAAATATGACATTCGCAAACAGTTGGTTAGCGATGGATGCGTGTAGTTGGTAACGATATGCGCGACCTTTTTTAGACCGGCTCGGGTTGTGTTTCCATTTTCTAAATAGAAAGTGGTCAAATATCGACTATATGGGTATTTGGAAACGTCAAAAGGCACTATTTCCGATGCTAATACTTTGTCGATTAGGTTTTGCGCTTCTTTTAGCTGATGTACGTCTATGTCGGGCAAGACGTGAGAAACCATTTCGTTTTCTCTAATTAGTTCTAGTTGTGAAATAAAGAACTTTGCAAGATTTTTATCGCTTATGAGTCGCAAATTTTCGCTTAAATCTGCGTAATCAGAGTTGATAATGTTTGACTTTATGAGTTTTTCATAAAGCTTATAATCCTTTGTTTCCTTGCCAATATTGTATGAACCGGCATACATTTCTTGCAAGGTTAATCCGAAGGGCGTTTTGGTGAATAGGGTATCGCTTATCGATTTTAGGACTTCTAATTCTTCGTTGATGTTCCCTTCAACCTTTTTAAATTTTGCAAGGTTGGCAGAGTTGTTTGATGCAAGCGTTACCGAATGCATGGTACGAACTCTTTCAAAGAAAGAAAGCTTATCTTTTTCCGGATTTGGAATAAGCATTGCTTTGTTGTTTAACTTCCCGAGTCGAGAGTAAACAACGTCCAATGCAGCTCTTTTTTGGCTTATTACAAGAACACGTTTGCCTTTGCAAAGAGCATCACTGATTACGTTGACGATTGTTTGCGACTTGCCGGTTCCGGGTGGTCCGTAGATAACAACGTTGTTTTCTTTATCGATAGTGGATAAAGCGTTTTCTTGGGCATAATCTAGATCGTTTATTGAGTAATAGGAAGGCGTCAAAAGGCTTGATTGCTTTTTTTGAGCCTTTTGTTTCTTCTTCCTTTCGGCGCGACTTTCTTTTTTCTTGGAAGGCGAAAGTAGCGCGTCTATTGCAGGCGTGGTAAGATTGTTCTTTTCTAGCGTCAAATAGTCGTTATATATCGCATTTGCAAGCGGGAATTTGCCTATGACGGCGTAGTTTCTAATTTCCAATCCATCTAACGGGGTGCCTGCGGAATCGAAGGTTTGTAATGTTTTGCGTTTTGGGTTCCTAAACTTAAAACCATTAGCGTTAAGATAGTCCACTACGTCGTTTGGGTTTCTAAAGATACCATCAGATTGTGGGTCGAATTCTTGTACTAATTTATCTGTTGGAACGTTATGTTCTTTTGAGTATGCCAAAATAGGCGCCTTATTTAGCATTATAGGTTGATTGGGTGAAAGCGTCAAAGTCGCTTCATCCTTTTCGATATTAATGTGAACGGGGAAAAGTAATAGGGGGGCTTTTAGTTGAATGTCTTTGGAAAGATTTCCTATGACAAAAGGATATCCTACGTAAAGGTCGTAGAGTCCCGTTTCTTTTTCGACTTCTTCCGCTTCGCGCTTTAAGTAGCGCAAATTACTCATTTGCGCAGACAAGATTTTGTTAGTAGGTTTAGGTTGTTTTTTATCTTTTTTGACGTCGATAATTTCTTCTGTCGCTAAAACGTCTTGCTCAATTGATACAAGCCTATTGACTTCGTTTGCTAGTTCTTCGGTTTTGGAAACTTGCTTAACGATTTTTGATATAACTTTTTCATTTATCAGAGAGAAAGTGCGTCTCTCATGCCACAAGAACGAAAGGAAATCATCCGTATCGTTTCGGTACTCCATTATTGCCCCTACGTCGTAGCTGTATTTCTTGATTATACCTTTTAAGAATAGGCTACGATTTGAACCGCTTATTTGAATAAAACGTTCTTTGTATTTGCTATAAATTGGATTCATATTCTCTCCTAATTTTTACTTTTGCGCGTTTAGGCGCACAAATATCTATTATATATTAACACACACGCGCGTAAATGTAAATACGTGCGCGCAAAAAAATCAAATTTCGGCATTTCATATAAATGATGAACAAATTAAGACTTTTTTAATATAAATAAATTGAAAAACTCATTATATGCCGTAAATCGTAAATAAAGTCTTTCAAAATTTTGCTTTTTATGGTAAAATGGATGTAACTAAATTTTAGGAGACTGTTATGAGCTACGCAGATAAAATTTTTGTTCAAAACGTAAAGGATATATTAGAAAACGGATATTCTGATGAAGAGCTTCAAGTTCGTCCGCATTGGGAAGACGGAACGCCTGCTCATACTATTAAAAAGTTTTGCATAGTTAATAGATATGATTTACAAAAAGAATTTCCCATCATCACCGTAAGAAAGACGTTCTTTAAGTCTTGTATTGATGAATTGTTATGGATTTGGCAAAAAAAGTCGAATAAAATTAGCGAACTAAAATCTAAAATATGGGATTCGTGGGCAGATGAAAACGGAACCATTGGCAAAGCGTACGGTTATCAACTTGGCGTAAAGCATAAGTATAAGGAAGGCGAATTTGACCAAGTCGACCGCGTTTTATATGACCTTAAGAATAATCCCCAATCTCGTCGCATTATGACTAACATATTCGTTCATCAAGATTTGCACGAAATGGGATTGTATCCTTGCGCGTATTCGATGACTTTTAACGTTTCCGGTGATACCTTAAATTGCATACTCAATCAACGCTCGCAAGATATGCTTACCGCAAATAACTGGAACGTTGTTCAATATGCAGTTTTACAACACATGATGGCTCAAGTAAGCGGATTAAAAGTTGGGGAGTTTGTTCATGTTATTGCCGATGCCCATATCTATGATAGACATATACCTATCGTTAAAGAAATTATCGAAAGAGAACAATTTGAGGCGCCAAAGTTTGTAATCAACAAAGACGTTAAGAATTTTTACGATTTCACCGTAGATGATTTCCAACTTGTTGACTATAAGGCAACCCCCCTTGATAAACCCGTGGAGGTAGCTATCTAATGAAGGCAATAGTAGCGGTTGACAAAGAGTGGGGAATTGGTAAAAACAATGATTTATTGTTCCATCTTTCCCAAGATTTAAAGTATTTCAAAGAAAAAACGCTTGATAAGGTAATTGTAATGGGGGGCAATACTTTGCTTTCTTTCCCCGGTTCAAAGCCTTTGCCGAAAAGAACGAATATCGTTTTAAGCGACGTGTTTACAAGAGATGACTGTGTCGTTTGTCCTACTCTTGAGGCTTTGTCAAAAGAATTAAAGAAATACGATAATGAAGAGATATTTATCGTAGGTGGAGCGATGTTTTATCGCACAATGATAGACTATTGTTCGGAAGCGTACGTTACTAAGGTTGATGAAGTTGGCGGAGCGCAGGTATTTTTCCCAAACCTAGACGAAAAAGAAAATTGGTTAGAAGTGGAAAGTAGTGACCCAATAACAGATAATGGTCATATTATTAGATTTACAAAATACGTAAACAATAACGTTAAGGAGTTTTAGTATGGAAAAAATTAAAATGTTGAACCCGATAGTTGAACTTGACGGCGATGAAATGACTAGAATATTGTGGCAAAAGATAAAAGATATTTTGATTTTACCATACGTTGATTTGAAGTCAGAGTATTATGACTTAGGCCTTCCCGAACGCGAAAAAACGGCTGACCAAGTTACTGTTGACGCCGCAAATGCAATCAAAAAGTATGGCGTAGGCGTAAAATGCGCGACCATTACTCCTAATGCTCAACGCGTGCAAGAATATAATCTTTCCAAAATGTGGAAGTCGCCCAATGGTACCGTTAGATCGATTTTGGATGGTACCGTTTTCCGCGCGCCAATTCTTGTTGATGGAATTAAGCCCTTGGTTTCTAACTGGACTAAACCGATAACTATTGCTCGTCATGCGTACGGCGACGTTTATGCGGGCGTAGAGGCATACGTTCCGGAAGGGGGCAAGGTGTATTTATCCCTACCTAATGGTGAACAAATTCTAGTAAAAGAATTACCATCTGCCGGAATTATTCAATCTATGCATAATACCGATAAGAGCATTTCTAGTTTTGCTCGTTCTTGCTTTAATTACGCTATCTCTACAAAGCAAGACCTTTGGTTTTCTTCTAAAGACACAATTAGCAAAATTTATGACCATAGGTTCAAAGATATCTTTAATGAAATCTACCAAAACGAATATAAAGAAAAGTTTGAAGAACTTGGCATAGAGTATTTCTATACCCTTATTGATGATGCCGTTGCTCGCGTAATGCGCTCTTCCGGCGGTTATATTTGGGCTTGTAAGAACTATGACGGCGACGTTATGAGCGATATGCTTGCTACGTCGTTTGGCTCGCTTGCTATGATGACTTCGGTTTTGGTTTCTCCCGATGGTAATTATGAATTTGAAGCAGCTCACGGAACCGTTACAAGACACTATTACAAGCACCTTAAAGGCGAGGAAACTTCTACCAATTCTGTAGCAACCATATTTGCGTGGACAGGCGCTCTTGCAAAGCGTGGCGAACTTGATGGGCTAGATGCGCTGGTTGAATTTGCTAAAAAACTAGAAAAGGCAACTATCGATACTATTGAGAGTGGCACAATGACCAAGGATTTAGTCGGATTGTTCCATAAAGATGGTGTAACGCCTAAGGGTGTTAATAGCTTTGATTTCCTTAACGCTATTGCAGAAAGACTATAAATGAACGTAGTTAAGATAAACTATCCAACAATGGATGCAATAAGCTATTTGCTTTATTGGGAAGAAGATCAAGCAATTTTGATTGATTGCGTTCCTCATTGTTATGAAAAAGTAGATAGGATTTGCAAGAAACTGGGTAAAAAAGTCAAATACGTTCTACTTACGCACGGGCATATTGACCACATTGCTGATGCAAAAAAGTTTCAAAATAGCGGAGCGAAAGTATATATAGGGCGTGGAGATGCAGACAAGTTGTATACTGACAAAAATTTGGCCCCAATGCTTGGAATTCGCTATATTCCAATGGAAGCGAACTTGGAGTTAAAGAGTTGTAGATATTGTTTTAATCGGCATTACGTTGACGTAACGGAAACTCCCGGGCACACGGCAGGTGGCGTTTGCTTTTTTATTGAAGGAGTACTGTTTACCGGCGACACGTTGTTTGCAGGCAGTGTGGGTAGAACGGATTTTGAAGATGGTGACTCTCAAAAATTAATAAATTCAATAAAAAGGCTAATAGAGTTATATCCCGGCAACACGCCTGTTTATCCGGGGCACGGCCACGAAACAACCCTAGAAATAGAAAAGAAATATAATTTCGCCCTTGTAAACTTATGATTTTTAATCTTGACGTTAAGACATTACCTACCTACATGAATGACGTGCCCGAAGTTGCTCGGGCATTTTCTCCGTACGTTACGTTGCGAGATGACGGCGAAAAACTGGAAGTAATTTTTGAAGAGAACAAAGGTGAATTTAAGGTTCGCATCTTGAGCGAAAGTTTTGGAAGCGTAGAGAAAAAAATAAAGATTGACCTTGAACCAGATACTCTTGAATATAAAAGAATAACTAAACGAGAAGTTAAAAAAGAGTTATATGCATTTTGTAATAGCGTTACCGGTATAAAACTACCCTACGGCTCTTTAACGGGGGTAAGGCCAACAAAACTGTACTATGACTTAATTGGTAGCGAGAGCAACATAAAAGAGCGTTTTATTGCCGAATTTTCCGTTGAGCCTAGGCGAGCCGAATTGATTGAAAGAGTTGTTTTGGGACAATCCGGCATATATTCCACAAAAGAAAAAGAAGTGGATATTTTTGTAAATATTCCAATATGTCCGACAAGATGTAAATATTGCTCCTTTATTTCCACTGAATACAGTAGGGTGAAAAAGCTGGTGCCTAAATACGTAGATTGTGTAAAAGAAGAAATTTTAGCAATCAAAAATCAAATAGCAGGCGAAGGCTTAAAAGTAAGAAGCATTTATTTTGGCGGTGGAACCCCAACGTCACTTTGTTCTGAAGATTTGGAAAAGCTTTGCTCTTTGTTTGATTATGGCGTAGAGTTTACCGTAGAAGCGGGTAGGCCTGATAGTATAACAAGAGAAAAGTTGGAAACGCTAAAAAAATGTGGGGTTACTAGAATTTCTGTAAACCCGCAAACGTTCAAAGACTCGACGCTGGAAATTCTTGGTAGAGCGCACAATACTAAACAATTGTATGATGCGTACGCGCTTGCAAGAGAATTTGATTTTGACGTTAACATGGACTTGATTGCAGGACTTCCCGAAGAAAGCTTTGAAGATTTTGTAGCGTCGCTACAATCTGCGGTTGCGCTAGACCCGGAAAACATCACAGTACACACCCTGTCACTAAAGAAAGGCTCAACGCTCAAAACGGAAGGTTCGGAAAAGATTATGGATGGAAGCATTAAGAAGATGACTGATTTTTCCATCGATTATCTCACGAGCGCGGGTTACGTTCCTTATTATATGTATCGTCAAAAAAATATGGCGGATGGTTTGGAAAACGTCGGTTGGTGTAAAAAAGGCAAGCAATGTATATATAATATTGACTACATGGAAGAAACCACAACGGTGCTCTCTGCGGGCGCAGGCGCAATGTCAAAAACCGTCTTTCATGATGCCGGGAGAATAGAGAGAAACTGTAACCCAAAGGGCTTTGAAGAATATTTGAGAAGAAAAGGAGCTATATAAATAAAATTTTATATATTGTTGTCGTTTTTTGCTTTACAATTTTGACAATAATATGATATATTATTCAAGCAATTTACCTGTGTCTCGGTTTATATGCAATTTATACACTGGGATATTGGCGGATTAGCTCATTCGAAAAGGAGTAAAAACTATGAACAAAGAAGTAAAACAAGAAATCATTGCCAAGTATGGCAGAAGCGAAAACGATACCGGTTCTCCCGAAGTTCAAATCGCTCTTCTCACTAAGAGAATCGAAGAACTTACCGCTCACCTTTCTGTACACAAGAAAGACCACCACAGCCGTCGTGGCTTGCTCAAATTGGTAGGTCAAAGAAAGAACCTTCTCCGTTACCTAATGGAAACCAACATCGAAGGTTACAGAAGCCTTATCGCAGAACTCGGAATTCGTAAATAACTATAATCGGGGTAACGTTTTGTTACCCCTTTTTATTTATATTTTCGCTAAAAATTAAGGATTTAACATCAAAAATATAAATTAAATTGGTTTCCACGGATGGAAACAGGAGGAAAAATGAAAGATAGTAGAATTTTTAAGACAATGATTGGTGGCCGTGAAGTTAGCGCAGAAATCGGCGGATACTGCTCACACAGCAACGGAGAAGTTCTCATGCGTTGTGGCGATACCGTTGTTCTCACCAACGTAACTATGGCTAAATCTGCAAGAGATGGTATGGATTATTTCCCCCTTGGCGTAGACTTCGAAGAAAAAATGTACGCCGTAGGTAAGATTCCCGGTGGTTTCAAAAAGAGAGAAGGCCGTCCCGGTGATAAAGCAATCCTTACTTCTCGTTTGATTGATAGACCTATTCGTCCTTTGTTCCCCAAGGGCCTTTACAATGACGTTACGGTTATCGCAACCGCTCTTAGCGTAGATTACAACATTCCCCCGGAAGTTTTTGGTATGCTAGGTAGCTCTATCGCGCTTTCCGTTTCCGACATTCCCTTTAACGGACCTACCGGTAGCGTTATGGTTGGATACGTAGACGGCGAGTATATCATCAACCCTGATAGCGCGCAACGCGAAGCATCAAGACTAAACCTTGCTCTAAGCGGAACCAAAGATGCTATCATGATGGTTGAAGCCGGCGCAAACGAACTAACCGAAGAAGAAATGCTCAATGCAATTCTATTTGGTCATGAAGAAATCAAGAAGATAGTTGCTTGGATAGAAGAAATCCAAAGAGAAGTAGGTAAACCCAAGAAAGAAGTTGAACTTTATCACGCTCCCGCTGATATCGAAAAGGACGTAAAAGAATACGCTCAAGATAAGATTAACTATATGTTTGACACTCACGATCGTAACGTTCGCGAAGCTCGTGAAGAAGAAATCATGGCAGACATATGGGCTCACTTTGAAGAAATTTATCCCGATAACAGACGTGACATCAACGA
>JAZRAN010000072.1:0-4742 GCA_045634605.1 Candidatus Stercoripulliclostridium sp.
CATACTAAAAGTAGGTAGTCCTTCATCGCCTTTTTGGACTTCCATCTTGTCATAATCTATACTACTTGAAAGAAGTCTTGGGGGAGTGCCCGTTTTAAATCTTCTAATATCGAGTCCTAACTTAATCAAATTTTCCGTCAAGCCTTCGCTACGCATAAACCCCGCAGGTCCTGTATTCCTAGAATAATCACCCGTTATAATCCTACTATTTAGATATACGCCACTCGCTATAACGACTGCTTTTGCCGTATATACGTCGCCCATAGCCGTTTTTACGCCACTTACAGCGCCGTCTTGAACGAGTATTTCCGTAACCTCGCTTTCAAGTATGGCTAGATTAGGAGTTGTTTCCATACGCTCTTTCATTAGGCGATGGTATAAATTTTTATCAACTTGCGCGCGCAGACTATGCACGGCAGGGCCGTTGCCCAAATTTAGCATTCTAGTTTGTAGGGTTGCCTTGTCGGCTATTTCTCCCATTACTCCGCCCAGCGCATCTACTTCTTTTACGAGATGTCCTTTTGCAGTTCCGCCTATGTTAGGATTGCACGCCATAAAAGCCACCGCTTCCAAGGAAAGCGTGGTAAGTAAGGTGCTTTTACCTAACGTTGCGAGAGCGTTAGCCGCTTCTACGCCTGCGTGCCCTGCTCCTATAACTATGGCGTCGTAATTCTTTCTCATACTATTTTCCTACGCAGAATTTACTGAATATTTCATCTACTACGCTTTCGGCTACGTCTTCACCCGTGAGCGATGCCAATGCCGAATACGCGCTCTTAATATCTACTACTATGCAATCAAGCGTTGCTATTTCTAGGGCGTCTATTGCGCTTTCTACGGACGCTAGCGCATCGCCTACTGCATATATTTGTCTTTCCCTGGTTAGCACGGGCGCTCTAAGACGCTTCTTTAATTCCAATTTTTCTTCTATGAGAGCAATAAGGGTATCTACGTTTTTGCCCGTCTTTGCTTCTATGATGATGTCCGCCGTGCGTGGATACGCTAAAATATCCCCTTTGTTTGCAACTTTAAGGTGCTTTTTGTGGCTTATTTTTTGATATAATTCTTCTTCTTCATTGGTAATAGGAAGAGAAGTATCACACAAGAAAAGCACAAGGTCTGCGCCTTCTATTGCGCGCGTAGCGCGCTCGATTCCTATTTTTTCTACAACGTCACTTGCTTCTCTTATTCCTGCGGTATCAAGTACTTCTACGTTGACGCCGTCTAACATAAACGAGCCTGCGAGTACGTCGCGAGTCGTACCCGCTACGTCCGTTACTATCGCTCTCTCGTCTTTGAGTATAGCGTTCATAAGACTAGACTTTCCTACGTTGGTAAGTCCACACAAAGCAATAGATATGCCTTCCCTTGCAATAGCTCCCGTCTTTGAGCTTTCATACAAGTCTTTGAGTTTGCCTTTGACGTCCATTAGGATATCACGAGTGGGGCTAAACGTATCTTCCAAGAGCTCTTCCGGATAATCAAGAGCAACTTCTACGTTTGCAGACGCCGTCAAAAGTAGCGTTTTTATTTCTTCTATGCCCTTGCTTACTTCGCCTTTCATCAAGCGGTATGCTTGGTTTACTTCGGCTTCCGATTGAGCGTTAATCATATCGGCTAAACCTTCGGCTTCTGCAAGATTGAGCTTGCCGTTAAGATATGCTCTCTTAGTAAACTCACCCGGTAGAGCCGGTCTTGCTCCGTTTCTAACAAGTTCCCTTATTACGCCTTGAATTATGACCTTTCCGCCGTGCGTATGTAACTCTACTATATCTTCGCCCGTGTATGATTTAGGCGCCTTGCAATACATGCAAAACGCCCTATCGTTAAAGTTTTTTGTTTGGACTTTACCAAGATACATTTTATTAGGCTCTACGTTTTCAAAGCCGTTTGCGGTGAAGATTTTCTTGACGATATTGAGCGCGTCTTCTCCGCTCATTCTTACTATACCTATGGCTCCCCTTTCCACTTCGGGAGTGGCTAGCGCAACGATAGTATCTTTCATATTAGAAGGGTTTCTTACTGGGAGCGCCGTAACTCTTGGTCTTAGCGATACCTTTTTTGCGGAAAGATGCGGAAGTGCCGTAACTTACTTGGGGAGTAGAAACTGCGCTTTGATTGTTCTTAGCAGGTCTTTCCCTTTTTACGCCTTCTTTGGGCATAATTACAACGTGACGATATCTTCCTTCACCTTCGGACTCGGTGGTTACGAATTTGTCGTTTTGTAGAGCGGTATGAATTACTCTTCTTTCAAAGGGATTCATAGGCTCAAGTTCAACTTTTTTGCCGGTTTTATGGCATTTGTGAGCAAGACGCTCTGCTAGGCGAGTGAGAGTTTCCTTTCTCTTTTCGCGGTAATCTTCCGCATCAATAGTAACTCTTACGAAGTCTACGCCTTCTTTGTTCGCAATCCATAGCGATACGTATTGAACAGCATCAAGTACTTCTCCACGATATCCTATAAATGAACTTGCGCCTTTGCCGGTAACTTTAACGTTGATTTCTGCGCCAGAACGGGTAACTTCGCTTTCGCTATCGATTCCCATTTTTATAATAAGTTCCTTAACGAAGGCTCTTACTCTTTCTTCTGCGCGAGCAAGAAGTTCTTCTTGAACTGCATCTATGACGTTTTCGCTTTCTTCCGCGGATTCTATGGTAGCAACAACTTCTTCTACCTTTTCTTCCTTAGGAAGAACGCTTATTTCTACTTGGGCCTTTGTAAAAAGACCACCCTTGCTTTTAACCGTAACGCTAACTTCTTCTGCGCTCAAGCCAAGAGCAAGAAGGCCGTTTTGGGTTGCTTCTTCAACCGTTTTGCCTTCGTATATATAAGTATTGTTTTCCATTACTTTCTCCTGATTATTTCTTCTTAACGGTGGTGCTCATAACGCGATCGCGTTCGATGGCATCCTGTTTCTTTTGGATGATATTCCAAACCAAGTTAAAAATGAAGGAGAACAAACTGGAAACGAACATATATAGCGAGAATGCCGAGCTATAGAATAAACTGAATACTGACATCATTAAAGGCATCATGTATTGCATCATCTTTGCTTGAGATTGTTGCATCTTTGCTTGTTCTTCCGTTTGTCCTGCTACTTGAGGTTGTTCCGGGGGCTTAATAAGCTTGGAAGATACTATGCTTAGTACGCCTACCAAAATGGGTAAAATGAGATATCCGTTCCACGCATTCTTGCCTTTTTCGTTAAAGTTATACTCTTCGATAACGGGCTTCATAACCTTTTCGTAAGTAGTCTTGTCTACTTCCGTAATGCCGAGCTTACCCATTCCGCTTCCCGCATAAGTGGATACGTCGGGGATAGGACTCTTCCAAGTATCGGGCATAAAGATATTGTCGGTCAACAAAAATCTTTCGAGTTCGTAACTATCAACTACTGCTTTTTCTGCTATTTCGGTTGCGATATCAGATGCTTCAACTGCGTTTTTGCCTTCCGATACGCTTTGCTCATAAGCGCTTGAATAGCTTTCTTCATAAACGGTCTTAAGATTGTCGAAAACAACGGAATTATGATACTTTACAGCAGAATTAAATCCGCTAAAAACAACCATAAATACTACTAGCGTTACGATAGTAGGTAGGCATGCTTTAAAAGTGCTGTATTTATACTTTTGATATACTTCACGTTGCTTTACTGCAAGCATGTTTCTATCGTTTTCATATAACTTATTGATTTTATCCAATTCCGGCTTCATAACTTCCATTTTTTTGGAGTTAGAACGCGCAATAATCTTTTGCCATACGTCTAGTGGCGCAGTAGCAAGCTTCAAAATTAAGGTGAATAATATAACGGTTACCGCAAAAGCACCTATTACTTCACCATCAATTCCCCAAGATAAAACCCATTTATAAAGCACGTTATAAACGAATTTTCCCATTAGGTTAAGTTCTGTAGCGAGGCTCATAATGTCCATTTAGCCACTCCTTTAAGGTTTTCTCTTACAGGGTCGAATCCGCCCCTGCGGAAAGGATTACAACGAAGAATTCTACGCGCGCCCATAAAACAACCGCGTATTACTCCGTATTTTTGAATTGCATCAAGCGTATACATAGAACAAGTAGGCGTATAGATACAACCCTTTCCAACAAAAGGAGAAAGTATTTTTTTGTATCCAATTATCAATAGCCTACAAAATTTTTTAAACATTAAGGTGTCCCGCTTTTTGCAAAAGGTAACCTATCGCTAGTCCTATTTCTTCAAAAGTCGCATCTTTTATGCGTTCTCTTGCAACCACAACGTAGTTATGAGTTCCTTTGAGAAGTGGCATATAAGTTGCAAATTGTTCGTAAATCCTTCTTTTAACTAGGTTTCTTACAACGCTTTTGCCTATCTTTTTGCTTACGCTTACGCCTACTTTATTAGTGTGCGCCGGCACGAAATTAAGTACCATTAAAGGGGAGCCAATAGAGTTCCCCTTTTTATAAACGTAACTAAAACTTGCGTTTCGCTTAAGCCTATAGGCACTTTGCATAGCGATTATGCGGAGAGCTTTGCTCTACCCTTTCTTCTTCTACGAGAGAGAACTCTGCGACCGTTCTTGGTGCTCATTCTTTGACGGAAACCATGTACTTTGCTTCTTTGACGTTTTTTGGGTTGATAAGTTCTTTTCATTGCTATTTTCTCCTATTCGGTTAATTTTTAAACTTACGCGCGATTTATATTATTAAGAGCGCTATTGCATTATATATTATAACCCAAGCGGTGTCAAGCAATTTTAGGGGG
>JAZRAN010000073.1:0-20936 GCA_045634605.1 Candidatus Stercoripulliclostridium sp.
AATTGAATGCTACCTAGATTACGATATTTTGCTACAAAACCGTAAGCCGTTACTTTCTTGCCAATATCAGATGCGCGGAATTCTCCGCACATTTTGGTTCTCTTTAGATTAGATAAAAATTCAGCCATAATTATCTCCTTAAAATTTCTTCTGCTATGTTGTTTATTGATACTTCTATTTCTTCGCCGGTTGCCATAATCTTGATTTTAGCAACGCCTTCGTTTATTTCATTTTCGCCAAGCACAACCACGTACGCATAACCACGCTTACCTGCGTACTTCATTTGAGCTTTTAGGCTTCTTCCCATCAAGTCCGTATCTGCGGAAACGTTTTGGGAACGTAATTTAATTGCTAAGCCGTATGCGTATTGCATTTGCTCTTGTGAAAGCGTAGCAATATATACGCTAGGTATCTCCGGCTCTCCTACGCTTAATCCCAATGCTTCTAGGACCATAACGAGTCTTTCTATACCCATGCCAAATCCAACGGCAGGAGTGGGTTTTCCCCCTACTTCTTTGACTAGATTATTATATCTACCACCACCGCAAACGGTACCTTGGGCGCCAATTGAAGTGGAAACAAATTCAAAAACGGTTTTAGTATAGTAGTCAAGTCCTCTTACAATGTTAGGATTTACCTTATACTCTATTCCCAAAGAATTCAAAATGCTTTTTACGTCTTCATGATGCTTTTGGCAATCATCACAAAGGAAGTCTAAAACCTTGGGCGCGTTTATATTAACTGCCTTGCAACGCTCTTCTTTGCAATCCAGTATTCTCAAAGGATTCTTATCCAGTCTTTCTTTACAAGTAGCGCACATTCCGTCTATATGCTCTGCTAAATATTCTTTCAAAGCCTTGTTGTATTCAGCTCTGCAAACAGGACATCCTATGCTATTGATATTCAACTCTAATTCCTTTACGCCAAGAGTATTAAAAAGCGTCTTTGCGACAGAAATAACTTCTACGTCCGCATATGGAGAATCACTGCCGTAGAGTTCAACGCCAAATTGATGATGTTCGCGTAGTCTACCGGCTTGTGGTCTTTCATAGCGGAAAACGGGTGTTATATAATACATTTTCATGGGTTGTGGGTTTTCGGAAAGTCCGTTTTCCACGTAAGAACGAGCAACACCCGCAGTGCCTTCCGGCTTCAAGGTAATAGAACGATTGCCTTTATCTATAAAGGTGTACATTTCCTTGTTTACTATATCGGTTGTTTCCCCTACGCCTCTTAAGAAAAGTTCCGTATGTTCAAAAGTGGGGGTTCTTATTTCCAAAAAGCCAAATTTCGACGTAACGTCTCTAACTATATTTTCAACGTAATGCCATTTGTAACTTTCGTAAGGCAATAAGTCTTTTGTTCCTTTGGGAATGTTTATCATTTTGTCCTCTTACAATATATATTTCTTCAAATTCATGTTCTTAGTAACTTTTTCCATATGGTCGACTACGTATTTTTTATCGATAACCAACTCAATATCATCGTGACCGCCACATGCGTTAAAGCTAACGTCTTCTAGCAAAGTTTCCATTACAGTATGAAGTCTACGAGCGCCTATGTTTTCATTACTTTCGTTTTCCAAATAAGCAATTCTTGCAAGCTCTCCTATTGCTTCATCGGTAAACTTAAGTTTAATATTATCGACTCCTAAAAGCGCTGCATATTGCATTATAATTGCATTATCAGGCTCTTTTAATATCTTTTTGAAGTCTTCTTCCGTCAAACTCTTGAGTTCAACGATAACGGGAAATCTACCTTGCAATTCGGGGATTAAATCATTAACCCTAGCGATATGGAATGCGCCTGCAGCAATAAACAAAATGAAATCCGTACGAATATTGCCGTATTTAGTGTTGACGGTACATCCTTCTACTATAGGAAGAATATCTCTTTGAACGCCTTCTCTAGATACGTCGGGACCGTGGGAATTGCCCTTTGATGCTATCTTATCCATTTCATCAATGAATATTATTCCTTCTTGCTCGGCTCTCTTTAATCCTTCGTTGTTTATAGAATCATCATCTATCAACTTATTCGCTTCTTCCTTAGTTAAAAAGTCATAAGCTTCTTTAACGGATATCTTGCGTTTTTTAGATTGCTTGGGCAAGAATCTATTCATAAATTCGCCGATATTATTATCGTTTCCACCTAAAGCTCCAAGTTGCAATCCTTTTTGTTGAACGGGGAGCTCCATTTCTATCATAACTTTGTCAAGTTTACCATCGTTCAAGTCTTTCGTTAGCATTTCTCTAACTTCATCGTCAGACATCTCAGGATGATTCTTTTTGCGAGCAGGGAACAAACCATCAACAAGCTTCTTTTCTGCGACTTCTTTGGCTTTAGGCTCAACTTCTGCTATTTTTTCTTCTTTTACAAGTCTAATTGCAACTTCAACCAAATCTCTTACCATGGACTCAACGTCACGTCCTACATAACCTACTTCGGTAAATTTGGTTGCTTCTACCTTGACAAAAGGCGCTTTTACAAGGCGAGCAAGTCTTCTTGCAATCTCCGTCTTACCTACGCCGGTAGGTCCTTTCATAATGATATTTTTAGGAGTAATTTCTTCCCTAACTTCCGGAGAAAGTTGAGTCCTGCGATATCTATTGCGCAGAGCAATTGCAACTGCTTTTTTAGCATCGTTTTGCCCAATTATATATCTATCTAGCTCTAATACTATTTGTTTGGGAGATAATTCTATATTTGCCATATTGCTCTCCTATACTAATTCTATTGTAAGGTGATGATTAGTAAACACGCACAAATCACCTGCTATCTTCATAGCTTGCTCTACGATAGACTTTGCATCCATCTCGGTGTTCTCAGCAAGCGCTCTTGCTGCAGCAAGGGCATAATTTCCGCCACTACCTATTGCGCATATTCCACTTTCGGGTTCGATAACCTCACCGGTACCACTTACTATCAATAGATTATCTTTATCAGCAGTGATAAGCATCGCTTCCAATTTTCTCGCCTTATCCATACGCCAAGTTTCTGCAAGTTCGACAGCGGCTCTAACAAGATTTCCACTAAACTTTTGTAGCATAGCTTCAAATTTTTCGGAAAGAGCAAAAGCATCGCTAACGGAACCAGCAAAACCAACGACAACTTTTCCATCGTATATTCTCTTTACTTTTATTGCGTTTCCTTTAAAAATAACGCTTTCGCCCATGGTAACTTGACCATCGCCACCAATAGCAGTAACACCATTTCTTTTAACTGCGCAAATAGTAGTTCCTCTAAATTCCATTGGTTAATTCTCCTTAACTTCTTCCAAATATTTTCTCAAGTCGCATATTGCTCTTTCTGCATACTTTGCTTTACGCTCGTTTTTCTTCGTTTTACCTTCCATGGGCGGTAACAAAGCAAAACTTACGTGCATAGGTTGAAAATTTGACCTACAATTAGATACGTAACGAGAAAGTGAACCCATAAGAGTCGTTTCTGGCAAAGACATAGTATCTTTACCGGAAAGCTTTCTTGCCATGTTAATACCTGCAATTAATCCGCTCATAGTGCTTTCCATATACCCTTCTACGCCGGTGATTTGACCTGCAAAAAATATGGTGGGATTTTCTTTAAGCGAAAAATCTTCATTTAGCACTGCCGGACTATTTATATATGTATTACGATGCATAACTCCGTATCTTACAAACTCTGCGTCGTGGAGAGCGGGTATCATGGAGAATACTTTCTTTTGCTCTCCAAACGTCAAATTGGTTTGGAAACCTACCAAGTTCACAAGCGAATCATAATTATCTTCCTTGCGGAGTTGCACTACGGCGTAGTAGCGTTCACCGTTTTCTCCCCATATACCTACGGGACGAAGAGGACCGAATCTTAACGCATCAACACCCCTTTTAGCCATGACTTCAACAGGCATACAACCTTCAAAGATTTCTCTTTTTTCAAAGTCTTTTAGCACAACGGTTTGAGCATTGACTAACGCATTATAAAACGCATCATATTCTTCCTTGCTCATAGGGCAGTTCAAATAATCGTCACTACCCTTTCCATATCTTGCCGACCAAAATGATTTTTCTTTGTCTACTGACTCAAGCGTAACTATCGGAGCTACCGCATCATAGAAATACAATTTGTCAGCGCCTGTAAGTTTTAGTATATTTTCGCATAGCGCATCAGAAGTAAGCGGGCCGGTAGCGACAATAACGTCATCCCCTATCTCTTTTACTTCTTCTCTTATTAATTTGAAACCTTTAAACTCATTAAGTCTTCTTTCCACTTCTTGCGAGAATATATTTCTATCTACGGCTAGCGCTCCGCCGGCAGGCACTCTCGCAACTTCCGCGCACTCCAATATAAGTGAGCCAAAAAGCTTCATTTCATTTTTAAGTAGTCCTTGAGAAGTCGTGCCGTCTTCACTTTTTAGGCTATTCGAGCAAACGAGTTCAGCTAACCCTTCGGTTTTGTGCGCAGCAGTATTATTTACGGGACGCATCTCGTAAAGTTCTACTTCATATCCTTTTTTAAGCAATTGATACGCTGCTTCACAGCCGGCTAAACCGCCACCGATTATTTTAACCATTTTTACTCCTTTGGTACTACGATATGGTTGCACTTACGATTAGTGCAAACGTATTTCTTTACTTCGCCTTCTTGCGTTACTTTCATAACGCTTGAGCACTCGGGGCAAAGTATGGGCGCAGGCAAATCCCAAGCCATAAAGCTACACTTAGGATAATTGGAGCATCCATAGAATATGGAGCCCGACTTCTTGCCATGCTTTTTGCTTACGTCACCACCGCAAATAGGACATTTACCTACGGGCTCAACGAAGTTCTTTATGTTTTTACATTCGGGATAGTTGGGACAAGCCAAGAACTTGCCGTATCTACCTTCCTTGATAATCATCTTTGCGCCACACTTGTCGCATACAACGTCGCTAATTTCTTCCGGCAAAGCCACTTTTTTGCGACCATTATATATTGCTTTTTGCAAATCGTCTGCGAAAGACGGATAGAATTCTTCTATAATCTTTTGCCACTCAGAGCCATGCTCAATCAAGTCTAGACGGCTTTCCATATCTGCGGTAAAGTGAATATCAACTATATTTTTAAAGCAATTTTCCATAAATTCCGTTACCGCTTCTCCCAAAGACGTGGGCTTAAAGAGCTTTTGTTCTTTAGTAACGTATTCTCTCTTGGTTAAAACGGATATTACGGTAGCATAAGTAGAAGGTCTACCTATTCCGTTTTCTTCCATTGCCTTAATTAGCGTAGCTTCGGAATATCTGGGCGAAGGCTTAGTAAATTTTTGCTCGTTCTTTAAGCTTTTTAATTTGAGCGCATCGCCTTCGTTAAGGTTAGGTAAGTTGCCTGCTAGTTCGTTTTCTTCATCGTCATTCTTTTCGATTTCATAAACAGCGGTATAGCCCTTAAAAGTCAAAGCCTTTCCGCTTACTTTGAATCCATAATTTTCGGTAGGCGTTACGGTCGCTTGTACTCTTACGTTCAAAGTATCGTATACAGCGGGAGTCATTTGGCTTGCAAGATATCTAAAATAAATTAGTCTATATAATTTATATAGATTTTTAGGCAGTTTATCTTCCAAACTTTCGGGCGTTCTATCTAGGCTAATAGGTCTAATCGCTTCGTGCGCGTCTTGAACGTTTTGTCCCTTTGTCGTATATACGTTTGGCTTTTGGGGAACAAATGCCGAGCCATACTTATTTTGTATATGCTTGCGAGTTATAGCTTGCATTTCGCTAGAAATTCTAACGGAGTCAGTTCTGATGTACGTTACAAGCGCGGTATGGCCTTCACCGGGGATATCAACGCCTTCATACAATTGTTGAGCAAGTTGCATAATTTGCGGTGAACTTAATCCCAGCTTTTGAGAGCCGTCTTGTTGCAACGTAGATGTAGTAAACGGAGCAGCGGGACGAGATTGAGATACACCCCTTTTAACTTTATCTACGGACCATACTGCTTGGTTAAGTCTTGCTTCCAACTTCTTTACTTGTTCTTCGCTTTCAAGCTTTACCTTCTTTCCGTTATAATCTTGAAAACTACCCTTAATTATAGGAGAACGAGTGCCGTCTTTGAGTAGACTTGCCGTCATATTCCAATATTCTTGCGGAACGAAAGCGTTAATTTCCCTTTCTCTATCCACAATCATCTTTAACGCGGACGATTGAACTCTACCGCCGGAAAGACCACTTTTTATTTTTCTGGAAAGAATGGGACTAATTTTATAGCCTACCAACCTATCCAACACGCGTCTTGCTTGTTGCGCGTTAACAAGATTAAGGTTGATTTCTCTAGGCGCATCTAACGCTTGCTTAACAGCCTTAGCCGTGATTTCGTTAAACTCTATACGATTTTTTAATCCGTTCAAGTCGAGAGTATTTGCTAAGTGCCAACTTATTGCTTCACCTTCTCTATCCGGGTCGGTTGCGAGATAGGTAAATTCCGAGTCTTTAACTTCTTTCTTTAAGCGCTTGATTAGTTCTTTTTTACGAGCATCTTCAACAACGTATTCCGGTTTAAAACGGTTCTCAATATCTATACCAAGCGTCTTTTGGGGAAGGTCACAAACGTGTCCGCCGGATGCCATAACGCGATATCCTGCTCCCAAATACTTTTGTATAGTTTTCGCTTTTGAAGGTGATTCGACTATTACTAATTTCATTCTATACTCCGTAATAATTGTTATCTAATTTTCTAATTAAGCCAACGATTTCCATGCGAACTAAAAGCGCATTCAAGTCACTGACTCCGAGTCCCGTTAAGTCAACTAAATCATCAAAATGCATTTCGCTGTAACTTAACGCATCTATAAGTTTTTCTTCTATAAAATCAAGTTGCATTATACTCGCTCTTTGTTCAGGTTGCTCCTTAATTCCTAGGGAAGAAATAATGTCATCCGGAGCAAGCACAATAGCGCCTTGACAAGTTTTAAGAAGTTTATTGCATCCTTGTCCCCTTGGAGAATTCAAAGCGGAAGGTATTATAAACAACTCTTTATTTTGTTTTATCGCATAATCCGCAGTTATCAACGAGCCACTTTTAAGTCCTGCTTCGGGAATTAAAATACCCTTTGATATTCCGCTGATAATACGGTTTCTTTCCGGAAAGTTATACGCTAAGGACGGCGTCCCTATTGCATACTCGGATATGATTAGTCCATCTCTAGCTATATCGTCGTACAATTGAGCGTTATTGGCGGGATAAACTACGTCTATTCCGGAACCTAATACCGCAATCGTCTTTCCGTAGTTTTGTAGAGTAACACGATGCGCAATAGTATCTATTCCCCTTGCCATACCGCTAACGATAGTTAACGAGCACTTCGCCAATACTTCGACAAACTTCTCAGTATAATCTCTACCATATCTAGAAGGTTCTCTCGTTCCGACGACTCCTAAACAAGTTGTCTTAAGAAGTCCAATATCGCCTTTATAATATAGTATTGCCGGTGGCACGTCTATTTCTTCCAAGCAATTAGGATACTCAACGTCACCCCTAACGATTGCGCCATAGCCCTTTCTTTCCATAAGCTTGACGATGTCTTCAACTTGCTTTAACTCAAAAGGCGCAAGCATTCGTTTATACGCCGCTTCTCCAATCGTTTTTCTTAGTTTATCGGCATATTGAGTAGGATTATACATTACGGCTATTGGGTCACAAATGCTATCTACCGCATTTATTTTCGCCGAAGTTAAACCAATTATAACTTGTAGCCATATTATAGACTTATGCCTTTCATTAATTCTCATCGCTCAAGTCCTTGGTTTTATATTGTATTGCTTCCGCAACGTCGTTTACGGTTATCTTTTCCCTTTCTGCAAGGTCGGCAATCGTTCTAGCAACCTTTAGTATTCTCGTAAAGCTTCTAGCGCTAAGACTTTGATTTTTAAAAGCCAATTTCATAAGCCTTTCGGAATCTGCGTCAAGCTCGCAATACTCGTTTATTAGTCGATTGTTCATTTCCGCATTGACGTTTATTCCCGAGCCTTCAAAACGCTTTCTTTGTATCTCACGAGCTTTCTCTACTCTCGCTTTTACCGCGGCGCTACTTTCTTCATCACCACGCGCTCGTAACTCGTCATATTCGACTCCACCCACTTGAACGTATAAATCAATTCTATCTAGAAGTGGTCCGGAAATCTTGTTTTGATACTTACGTCTTTCCAACAAAGTACAAGTACAAGGTTTATTGGGGTCGCGTGAACCATAATTACCGCAAGGACATGGATTCATACTTGCCACTAACATGAATCGCGCGGGATATTCTATTGTACGCGCAACGCGCGCAACTGTAACAACTCCGTCTTCTATAGGTTGACGTAACGTTTCCAGCGTCTTTTTGTTATACTCAGGCATTTCGTCCAAGAACAACACGCCGTTATGCGCAAGGCTTACTTCTCCGCATCGACTAGAAGTGCCACCGCCCACCAAACTCATTAGGCTTGCAGTATGGTGCGGGCTTCTAAAAGGACGAACTCTAACTATTCCTTGTTCTGCATCCAAAATGCCCGCTACGCTATGTATCTTAGTCGTTTCGATAGCTTCTTTAAAAGTCATCTCCGGCATTATTGTTGGCACGCATTTTGCAAGTAGCGTCTTTCCTGCGCCGGCAGGGCCACTCATTAGTATATTGTGTCCGCCTGCAACTGCAATTTCCAAAGCCCTTTTAGCTATCTTTTGCCCTTTGACGTATTTTAGGTCGACGTCATATTTGTTTTCATTTTCTAAGCTTGCGTATTGACGAAACTCCATTTTAGATATTTTCGCAAAACCACCTATAAATGCGCAAGCCTGAGCCAACGTTTTTACAGGATATGCTTCTATTCCCTGTATATAACTCGCTTCAACGGCATTTTCTTCGGGTATAATAAACTTATTGTGTCCACATTGCAATGCGGAAATAAGTATGGGTAGCACTCCGTTAACTTTTCTTATTCCGCCATCAAGGGATAATTCGCCAAGTAAAACGAAATCTTTAACGCTATCTATTTTAATTTGCTCTGTACTTGCAAGAAAGCCTATGGCTATCGGCAAATCAAAAGCTGAACCTTCTTTTTTGACGTCAGCAGGCGCAAGATTAACGGTAGTTCTTCTGGGAGAAAAGTCAAAAAACGAATTTTTGATAGCCGCTCTAACTCTGTTCCTAGACTCTTTGACCGCGCTAGAAGGAAGCCCTACAATATCAAAAGATGCAACCCCCTTTTGGGTGTCCACTTCTATGTCTACAGGGTATCCGTTCAAGCCGTCTAAAGCAAAACTTTTAACAGTCGCCAACATGCTAGTTTCTCCACTTAGCAAGCGAGAGCCTTTTTAGGGGCTCTGCTTGTTAATAATTATATTATTAATTGTTTTCTTCGTCGCTCTCTTCTTTACGAGCCGCTCTCTTCAGCTTCCTTTCGGCGCTTACTTCTTTTATAGCTTCTCCCGTTGCTTGGAAGAATGCTCCTGTCTTGGAAACCCCAATTTTTAGTTTTGCTATTATCTTTAACGTTGTGTACTTAACGTATTCAAAGTACGGAACGCTAATTGCAGTTTGCTCAACAGCCTTCTTATTAATTAGGATATCATAAGCAACTACAACGTAATATACAGCTGCAACCAAACTCAAGGAGCCCATAACGTATACTATTGCAGTAACGTCGTTGGAAACCGCAACTACACCACTAGCGGTATAGCCTGCAACTAAATATACGTAAGCAGCGTTTACGTAAGCAAGGATTGCATACATAACAAATGCAACGTAAAGGCGAGTATCCTTAATAATGGCGCTTACGATAAATAGTAAGGGAAGAGAAACGTATAGAGAATAGTAGCTCATATTATTAGCAAACGTCCAGAATGCTATAACGCAAGTTGCTGCGATTAGAGTCAAATCTATTCTATTTCTGCTTCTATAGTAAGCAACGCCTAGTAGTACCACTACGAAAGCAATATAAAGGATTGTTACGAATATAGATTGAACGCCAACTACTTTAAAGTTGTTACCAAGTAGTCCTTGGAAGTTAAATGCGTTTGCGGTATAAACCGATTGACCCTTTAGAGTATCAATATATCTAGTAAATGCAGCAAATGCATCTCCACCTGCTACTTCGTTGAATACGAAAGGTAGTGAAATCAAGTAGAATACAACGATGCTTCCAGCTATGGTTGCAATGGGAGCAATGAGTTTTACGTATTGCTTATCTTTGATTGCTCTAAAGATTACGTAGCCCGTGTAAAGAAGTACTGCGGGGCAAACGTAAATTGCAGATACGCTAGTCATGCAAGCAAAGAAGTAAGAAATTGCCATACCAAGGTAACTACCCTTGTTGAGCAAGAACCAAACTGCTAGTACTAGCAAGAATGCGGTAACACTTTCAAATGAACCCCAAGCGGAAGACATTGCAAATACCATAGGAATCAAGGAATAGAAAGACGCCATGATAGTTGCCCCTACTCTACCTTGTTTCTTAGCAATAATGCAATAAATCAATGCAATCGCGCCAAGGTCTGCGATTATACCTATAATCTTAATCATTGCTACAGCCGTCAATGAAACAACGCTTGCTTCTGCGCCCATTGCAAAGAATGCTCTACTAATTAGGCCGGCAATAGCAGAAAGATATAATGATACCGGCATTAGCGTGGTGAAAGTAGTATTGTACTCATATAGATAAGGAGCAGAATACTTTGCAAGCCAGCCGGCTATAGTTGCATTTTCTTCAAGGTCATATCCAAAGAAACTAGAAGATATAGCATCACTGCCCGCAATGATAGTTTCCGTAAGCATTATTGCCAAACGAATAACCGTTGCAATAGCAAGAGAAACTACTAAACCTAGCCACTTAGAATTCTTGAGAGTATCAAAGAAATTGTTAACTTTTTCCAATCCTTCAAACGCAAGACTTCTTGAACGAATTACGTATGCAACGTAAGCAAGAATCAAAGTAGCTATAGCGCCAATAATAACGTAAGCAATGTTAAGAGTGGTTGCTTGTCCATAAACTTGGCTCTTTAATTCATAGAATCCGTATGCCTCTGCGTTTTCATTAACTTCAGCTTCGGTAACTCGAGTTAGTTGGATATCCTTTAGATACACTACTGCGCTAACAGGTTCGGTTTCTGAACCAACGAATATTGAAAAGTTATATTCTTTGGTACCATCGGTCTTAAAGTAGAAGGTATCGGTTTTATAAGTGCTTGTAACGTGACGAATTTCCGAGTTTTTATCCCCCGTGTTAAAGCTGGGGTCTTCTTTGAAACCTAGGTACATACCGGTCCAACGGGTATATTCATCTTCCGTGCTAAACTCTGCAACAGAGTCCATATCGTAAGTATATGAGACTTTGTAGTAAGCGTATCTCTTTAGATATACTTTTTGGCTAGCAACGGCAAAACCTGCGTTTTGAGTATTAATTTTTAGTCCGTTTGCGCTAGTGCTAAATACGGAAGAAGCGCTTGCTCCATTGCCTGCTTCAAAAGTCCAGTCATTCTTAACGTCTTCATTTTCGCCAGTATAGTTAAAGTTTTTGTTGGCGTTATTAAACGTAAGAACTTGCTCATCGTACGCATTAACTGGAGTAGTCGTGCAACCGGTTAAAAGCAAAGTCGCTACAATGGCAACGATAGCCATTAAGATAACAATTTTTTTCATTATTTACTCCTAAATGGGGGTGAGGTGGATAAACCGCGCCCTAAAAAGAGCGCGGTCAAACTATCGAGATTATTTATCGTTCTTTACAACGTTCTTAGCAGGTCTTACCTTAGCAGACTTACCGGTACGTTCTCTTAGGTAGTAGAGTTTCGCTCTTCTTACATAACCCCTTTGCTTTACTTCGATTCTATCGATTTTGGGGGAATGTAGGGGGAAGGTTCTTTCTACACCGAAACCACCACTCTTGGTGATGTGACGAACGGTAATGGTTTCACGAATACTGCTGTTCTTACGAGCGATTAGTACGCCTTCATAAGCTTGTAGTCTTTCACGGGTTCCTTCAACAACCTTAACGTAGACAACAATACTGTCACCAACTCTGAGTTCGGGCAAATCCTTTCTCATGCCTTCTTGTTCGATAATGTCGATAATGTTCATGACTTACCTCCTGTTTTACACAATAACGTACGTACGAGGCTTGGATTTTTTTCTCTCGCATAGGTCCGTTACAAAGTCTTAAATATATTACCAAAAACAAAAAAAGTACGCAACTGTTTTTACGCACTTTATATAATAAATATAATAAAAATAGATTTTATTTCAAAATCAATTCCAATAACCGTAAAAAGCATCTTCAATATGCTCTTGAATCCCATCCCTATCGGCTATTATATCGAATCTAATTTCAAAATTCTCGTAGTGTTTTTCTAACACGTACCTTTCGGTAGCCTTGATAATTTTGGATATTTTAGAACGCGTTACACTCTCTATAGGGTCGCCCATATCTTTGGTAGAACGATATTTAACTTCAACAACAACTAGGGTCTTATCTTTTTTGCAAACGATATCCAACTCCCCTATTTTAGGATAGTTTACGTTCATATCCAAGATTTTATAGCCTTTTGACATCAATAGTTTCGCCGCATTTTGCTCGGCGACTATTCCCCTAGCATCATTGTCCATCAGTTAAAAAAGTTCTTAATAAAAGTTTTGCGATGTATTGGACATGGTCCATACTTTTTGAGCATTTCTATGTGATGCTTTGAACCATACCCTTTGTGACTTTCAAATCCGTATTCCGGATATAATTCTGCATACTCCAACATTTTTCTATCACGCTCGACCTTTGCAAATATTGATGCTGCGGCTATACAATAGCTAATTGCATCGCCGTGTATCAATGAAAGCGACGGATATGGTAAATCTAATTTGACCGCATCTATAAGCACCATTTCGGGCAAAGGAAAAGTAGAAAGGATAGCTTCTGTCATTGCTTTTTTAGTTGCATTCAAGATATTTATTTCATCAATTGTTTGAGCGTCAATAAAGACAGTCTTATGCGAAATACAACAATCTTTCAATTGCTCATATAAAATTTCCCTTTTCTTTTCCGTCAATTTTTTAGAGTCGTTAACTCCATCTAATATGTTGGAAAGGTCGGGAATGCACGCTCCTGCGCAAACAGGTCCGGCAAGCGGTCCACGTCCGGCTTCATCAACACCGCATATGTAATTGACACCTTGCGAAATAAGTTTTCGCTCGTTCACAAGCAAATCAGCCATCTACACTCTCCAACGGATATTTACCCAAGTATCCTTTTCTAAAATCGGAAATTATTATTTTTGCGATACGCTCGTAATCAAGTTCTCCGCCACGCATAATAACGCCACGCTTTTTGCCAACGTCTTCCATTATCTCCAATGGAGCTTTTCCGTCTATGCTATCAAGTTTATAACGATTTACTAAATCTTCCGGATGATTTTCAACAAAATATTTGATAGCTTCCAATGCAAGTTCCGCAACGTCAACGACGTCTTCCTTTACACTACCTATCAAAGCAAGTCGCATTGCTTTATTTTGGTCTTTAAAGTCCGGATAAAGTACGCCGGGACTATCAAGTAGCTCAATATAATCTCCAATAGAAACCCATTGCTTTCCGCGAGTAACGCCGGGGCGATTGCCGGTTACCACCTTTTTCTCTCTAATAAGGCTGTTTATTAAAGTAGATTTTCCACAATTAGGCACGCCTATAACCATTGCTCTAACGGTTTTCTTGACGCCCTTTTGATTATATTTCTCTATTAAATCTTCATTGAGTTCTAGCAAATTCTTAACTATAACGGGAGCATCTGCCTTGGAAATAGAATTGCTATAAATACACTTGTATCCTTGTCTACGGAATTTATCAACCCACTTGATTACTTCCTTTTGGGATACCATATCGGCTTTATTAAGCACATAAAGTCTAGGTTTGTTTCCTATTACTTCGTCAAAAGCAGGGTTAATACAAGACTCGGGCGCTCGAGCATCAAGAACGTAAATAACAGAATCTACGACCTTGATTTCTTCACTCATCATTCTTATTGCTTTGGTCATATGACCGGGAAACCAATGTATGAACATATCTCTATTCCTTATTTGTTAAATCGGGGCGTCTTTCTTTCGTTATCTTTAAACTTTGTTCTTTACGCCACTTTGCAATCTCTGCATGATTGCCCGAAAGTAATACTTCCGGAACTTTCAAACCCATAAATTCTTGCGGGCGAGTATATTGCGGGTACTCCAACGTACCTTCCGAAAAGCTCTCTTCTTGCGTTGATTCTTCCGAACCCAAGACAGAAGGAATATAGCGAGCAACGGTGTTTATAACAACCAAGCTTGCCAAATCACCGGAAGTAAGCACGTAATCGCCTATTGATAATTCCCTATCGACGTCAAGTTCAATAATGCGCTCGTCTATACCTTCGTAACTTCCGTTAATAAGCATAATATGCTCGAACGATGCTAGTTCTTTGACCAACTTTTGTGATAATGTTTCACCTTTTGGGCTCAAATATATTCTTACGGCTTTATGTTCCGGGTCAACGCTTGTGATGCTATCGTGCAAAGGTTGGGGTGTCATAACCATACCCGCTCCACCGCCAAAAGGATAATCATCACACTTTTTGTGCTTATTGGTCGAGTAATCTCTAATGTTGTGGATATCAACGGAAAAAAGCTCCTTTTCAAGAGCTTTACCAATGATACTTTCGTTTAACACCGAGTACATTTCGGGGAATAATGTTAGAACGCTAATTCTCATAAACGACAACTTTTTCCAATTCTTCTTTTGAAAGCACTATATTTCGGTTAGGTAAATCGTAAGATGCGATAACACCGAGTTTGTGCGGGAACATAAAGTTCTTTTGTCCTTCTATTCCATCCACACAATATACGTCCGCAGCGCCATATTGTAGGATTTCTCTCAAAACCCCAACTTTTATGCCATCTACCACAATGTATAAACCTACTAGGTCGTCAATGTAATAGGTTCCGGCGGGAAGCTTAGGTCTATTATCATCATCAACGAAAATATCCCCCCTAAGAGCATCTGCGACGTCCCTATCATCTATTCCTTTTAATTTCACGTACGCGCAACCATTACCAAAGTTGACTTTTTCAACCTGATATTTTTTCGAGTTGATTATTACAGCTTTTATGGACTTGAATTCAGCTTGCTCAAGTCCATAAAAAACTTTAATATCTCCTCTTATGCCGTGCGCTCTAATTGCCTTACCGATTTTTAGCATTATCTTTCTTCGATGTACAAATCGTAGCGCTTGTCGGAATTTTGAGCGGCAGCTTTTACAATAGTCCTAATGGACTTTGCAAGTCTACCTGACTTACCGATAAGTCTTGCCACTTTATCTTTATCAACTAGAACTTTAATTTGAACGTTATCGTTATCTTCAAACATAACAATCTCGTAAAATTCTTCGTCGACTATTTGCTTAACTAAAAAATCTACGAAATCACGAACGGACATAACGTATTAGTCCTCAATCTTTGCAACAGCTGCTTCAACAGCGGCATCAACTGCGTTAACTTCTTCTACAACAGCTTCTTTCTTAGCATACTTAGAAGAACCTGCGATAACGCCTGCGTTAACAAGAATATCACGAACGGTATCAGTAGGTTGAGCGCCGTTAGCAATCCACTTCTTGGTGAGTTCTGCGTCTACTTTGATGGTTGCGGGTTCAGTCTTAGGATTGTAGAAGCCGATTTGTTCAATGTATTCGCCGTCTCTGGATTTTCTGGAATCGATTGCTACGATACGATATACGGGGCTCTTTTTCTTACCCATTCTGTGAAGTCTTAGTTTTACTGCCATAATTTGTGTCCTCCAAATTAAAATATTTTTATTATTAGGTTAGAAAGGGAATTTAAATTTTCCCGAACTAATTCTTTTCATCATTTGTTTGGTTTGCTCAAATTGATTGAGTAACCTATTTACGTCTTGAACTTGAGTTCCGCTTCCCTTTGCAATCCTACGACGCCTTGATGCGTTAAGGATGCCAGGATTTCTTCTTTCTTTGGGCGTCATGGAAAGGATGATTGCTTTAGTCTTCTCCAGTTGTCTTTCGTCGACGTTTACGTCTTGTCCCTTTAATTGTCTACTCATTCCGGGAATCATATCTAACATGTCTTTCATGCTACCCATTTTTCCCATATTGCTGAGTTGCTCAAGATAATCCTCTAGGTCGAAGGTATTCTCCTTCATCTTCTTTGCCATCTTGAGAGCGGATTCTTCCGTTATTGCGTTTTGCGCCTTTTCTATCAAGGTAAGCACGTCGCCCATTCCAAGAATTCTTGATGCCATTCTATCCGGATGGAAGGGCTCAATATCAGTTATCTTTTCGCCAATGCCTACGTACTTAATAGGTTTACCGCATATAGCCTTAATAGAAAGCGCTGCGCCACCCCTGGTATCGCCATCAAGTTTAGTAAGTATTACACCACTGATGTCAAGTTGAGCGTTAAACGTTGATGCAACGTTAACGGAATCTTGTCCTAACATACTATCAACGACAAGAAGAATTTCTTGGGGATTAACAGCCGCTTTGATTTCATGCAATTCTTGCATCAAAGCTTCGTCGATATGTAAACGACCTGCAGTATCTATAATGACAACGTCTATGCCTTGCGTCTTAGCGTATTCAATTGCTTCCTTAGCAATTTTTACAGGAGAAATTTGTCCCCTTTCAAAAACTTCTACGCCAACTTTTTCGCCAACTACTTGCAATTGCTTGATAGCTGCGGGACGATATATGTCGCCGGCTACCAAAAGAACCTTTTTATTGTCCTTTTTAAGTAGTCCTGCAAGTTTACCGCACATGGTAGTTTTACCGGCGCCTTGCAAACCACACATCATATATACCGTAGGGGGGCGGTCGCTAACACCAAGTTTTTGATGCTTACTTCCCATCAACTCGATTAGTTCTTCATTAACGATTTTAATGACTTGTTGCGAACTTTCGAGTCCTTTTAGGATATTTTCACCAATAGCTTTTTCGGAAACCTTATTTATGAATTGCTTTGCAACCATAAAGTTAACGTCTGCTTCAAGCAAAGCGACGCGAACTTCTCTCATTGCGTTTTTTATTTCTAACTCAGTAAGGGCTCCCTTGTTTTTAAGTTTAGAAAACGCGTGATTGATTTTTTCTGACAAACTTCCGAATAATGCCATTATATCTCCTTAACTTCATTAAGAATACTCTTTAACTTGTCGGCTGTTTCCGTATCTACAGATACAATTACTTGCTCTATTTGGTCAATTAAGTTACTTATCTTTTCTACAAGGCCCAGCTTACTTTCAAACTCCAAAAGCTTCTCGCTAGAGCGCTTTATTACGTCTGCTACTGCCTGACGCGAAACACCCATTTCTTCCGAAATCTCTTTTAGAGAAAGGTCTTCGTCATAATAAAGTGAAAGCAATTTCGTTTGATAATCAGTCAATAAACCGCCGTAATAGTCGTTCAATAAACCGATTTCAATCTTTTTTTGCATAGCACACCTGTAAAGTATTTTTCATTGACACTAGTAATATACCATACAATAAAAAAGGTGTCAAGCATTTTTACTTGACACCCAACGTTTTTTGTTAATATTTTTTATTCAAAAATCGCATCGATAAACTCAGTAGCATTAAAGGGTAATAAATCGTCTATTTGCTCGCCTACGCCAACGTACACAACGGGTATTTCTTGTTCCGCGCTTATTGCCATAACAACACCGCCTTTTGCGGTACCATCAAGTTTGGTAAGTATAATGCCATCAATATCAATAGCTTCGTTAAATACGTCTACTTGTTGTACTGCGTTTTGTCCGGTAGTTGCATCCAAAACGATATAGTTTCTTCTATCACAATCGGGCAGTTCTCGAGTTACAACTCTATTGATTTTTTCAAGCTCGTTCATAAGATTTTTCTTGTTGTGAAGTCTACCCGCGGTATCAACCAGTATTACGTCAGTTCCTTTTGCCTTAGCGGATGAAATCGCATCAAACACAACAGCCGCAGGGTCCGAACCTTCCGTGCTCTTTACTATTCTTACGCCGGCCCTATTTGCCCAAACTTCAAGTTGCTCACTTGCCGCAGCTCTAAAAGTATCAGCAGCAGCAACGATAACACTCTTTCCTGCGGAAGTAAACAACTTAGCAAGTTTACCAATTGCCGTAGTTTTGCCAACACCGTTAACGCCGGCTACTAAAATCACCAATGGGTACTCATATTCGGGAATTTCATAGTCTATGCTTTCTAGCATTATTCTTTTGAGTTCACCCCTAGCTTGTTCGGGAGAAGTAATCTTCTTTTCAAACACGACGTCCTTTAGTTCTTCTAAAATAGCATCGGTAGCCGTAACGCCCATATCTGCCGATACCATTGCAAACTCCAACTCTTCATAAAAGTCGTCGTCCAACTCTCTTGCCTTAAATGCTTCGAATATCTTTTTTCCAAGGCTTTCTTTTGTCTTTTTGAGTCCGTCTTTAATTTTTGAGAAAAAACCCATATATACTCCTTAATTATTTAGGTTGTTCTTCCTTGTTTTTCTTTACTTCAGCGTGTTTTTCCGCTTCTTCAAGTTTAACTCTTACCGTCTTTGATACGCCCTTTTCTTGCATTGTTACGCCGAACAAAGTGTTACATAGTTGCATAGTAGGTTTTCTGTGCGTAACGACTATGAATTGCGTATGCTTAGAGAACTTATTTAGATATTGAGCAAATAGTCTTGCGTTAGTTTCGTCAAGAGCCGCTTCTATTTCGTCCAAGATACTAAATGGCATCGGATTGAGCTTGATTATAGCAAACAATATGGCTATTGCAGTAAGCGCTCTTTCACCACCGGATAGCGGAGCTAGGTTAGAAAGCTTTTTGCCCGGAGGCTCAGCCATAATTTCGATACCAGCTTCAAGAACGTTAACACCTTTTTCAAGTTCCATTTTTGCACGTCCACCGCCGAACAATTCTTTGAATACTTCGTTGAAGTTTTCATTTATAATGTTAAAGCTTGCCGTAAACTTTTCGACCATTTCCGAAGTTAGTTCATTGATGATTTGTATCAAGTCTTGCTCTGCTTTTTGTACGTCGTTGAATTGTTTGCTTAGGTCTTCGAATCTTTCGCTTTCTTCCCTAAATTTTTCTTCTGCAAGTTCGTTAATCGGACCAAATCTTTCTATCTTTCTTCTTATGGAGTTGATTTCTCCATTTGCCTTATCGGGAACAAATTCGACGTCAATTTGCGTAGCGTCAACAGTTCCAAAGTATGCCTTGGCCATATCTAAATCATAGCCGTAGTTTTCTTCCATACGTTGACTCATAACTGCAATTTGAGTATCGACCATTTCTAAGTTGGCTTCTTCTCTTATTGCTTTTTCTCTTGTCTTATTGACGATTTCGTTTTGCTCGATTCTCTTTTGGTCAAGTTCCTTAACCAACTCGTTCATCCTATCTTTTTCCGCTTCTAATTCTTCAAGTTCTGCGTTCAACTTATCGATTTCATCACGTTCTTGAGATTTAGAAACTATTTGTTCGAGTTCCCTATTAAGCTTTTCTAGGCGCCCATTATTGAATTTTTCACGAACGTCAAAATCAAGAAGTTCTTGCTCCAATATCTTGCACGTTGCTTTTAGAGATGCAATTTCCTTCGATATTGAATCAATATCATTTTTAAGTGCGGTGACTTCCATCATTGCGGATGTCATTTGTTTATTCAAGGATTCACGAAGTTGCTTATCTTCATAGAACTTACTCTTTAATTCAGCGATGTAATCATCCGTGCTAGTCTTATCGGATGAAATATTTTCTTTATTTTCGCTAGCAATTTTAAGCAACTTTTCGATTTCATCTATTCTAGTCAAACTTCCTTCATTTCCGGCAAATAGTTTCTTCATTTCCGATTGATAGAAGTCAATTTCCCTATCACACTTGGAAATATCACCGGAAAGACGAGTTATTTCTATGTCTAGTTTTGCTATACGAGAAGAGATTACGTTAACCGCGTTATGTAGCTCTTTGCACTCGTTTTCACGGTCCACGATATCTTCGGAAACAAGTTCCAAATCCTTCTTTGCTTGCCTAATCTTTTTGACGATTTCTTCCTTTTCACTTTCTCTTGAAAGTATTCCGGAAGTTGCTTTTCCCTGCGAGCCACCAGTCAATGCGCCACTAGGCAAATACATATCGCCTTCTAAGGTAATCGAGCGGAAAGAATATCCGTATTTTTTTGATATTCTTAAAGCCGTTTCTTGATCTTCTACAACTACCGTTTTTCCCAAAAGGTTAGAAATGATATTGTTGTATTTTGAATCATATCTAATCAATTCGCTTGCAACGCCTACAACGCCGTCTTCATCAAGAACTTTTTCTTGTTCTCTGGAAAGGTCGTTGTATTTCATAGTCGTCATAGGCAAGAAAGTAGCCCTACCAAGCTTATTGTTGCGCAATATGCGCATTAAATCAGATGCGTCGTATTCGTTCTTAGTGACTATGTTTTGCAAAGATTTGCCTAGCGCAATTTCTATCGCAAGTTGTAGGTCCTTAGGTACGCTAATTATTTCAGCGATGGTTGCTACAATTTTTTCTTCGACTTCCGGATGGTCTTTTGCATATTGCATTAGATTTTGAATACTACCATCGTAATCGTTATAGCTGTTGATGTTTTCTTCCACCAAGCTCTTCTTGAACTCTAAATTAGAAATACGTGTTTGAAGATTAATCTTCTTTTGTTGCATTTCTTTTAGTTCTTCATCGGCATTAGTTTTATTTACGTTTGCAAGACGGAGTTCTTCTAGTTTCTCATTCTTCTCTTTTTCGAAGACTTCTTTTTCTTTCTCAAAGTCTTCTTTCATCTTTGCAACCGTACTGGAAAGTTGCTTTTTTTCTTCGTATTCGTCTTTATTCGTGCTTAATCCATCAAGCAACATCTTTCTTTCTAGCTCTAAAGATGCAACGTCTTTATCAATTTCTGCGCTTTTAGAAAGGCGGTCAACGAACA
>JAZRAN010000074.1:0-6599 GCA_045634605.1 Candidatus Stercoripulliclostridium sp.
CTAATATAATGGCGATGTTTATGATCGTGTATAACTTTTTCTATTTCGCCTACGACAAGGTTATATAGTACCATCAAAAGACCGAATACCATAAATCCACCTGCGGGCAAAATGAATATCGTCATCTTTATTTCTTGCATAAAGGGAACGAGAAGACCGAAGAAAGTACCTGCGCCAAAGAATTCTCTAACGAGTCCCATAAGGGTAAGGCTCATAGTAAAGCCTACGCCTATACCTATGCCGTCCATTACCGATGGTAGCAAGGGGTTAAGGGAAGAGAAACTCTCTGCTCTTGCAAGAAGTATGCAGTTAACGACTATTAGCGATAGGAAAAGTCCCATAACGTTATATACGTCGGGAAGGAACTTTCTCATAACCATTTCTACTATGGTAGAGAAGGTGGCTATAACAAGGATATAGCAAGGTATTCTAACCTTTCTCGGTATAATCTTGCGTAGCAAGGAAATTATAGCGTTGGAACAAACCAAAACGAAGGTAGTTGCTAGTCCCATATATAATCCGTTAAGGCCAGAAGTGGTAACCGCAAGCGTAGGGCAAGTGCCCAGCACCAAGCGGAAGGTTGCGTTATCCTTTATAATACCGTGAGTTAGCGGTTCAAGAGTATCTTTAACTTTTTGTCGCATTATACGTTCCCCCTAACTACTTTTACGTACGCTCTAACGGCGTTGGTAACCGCATCTCTTACGCCGTTACTCGACTTTGTTGCGCCTGTATATTTTTCGACTTGCTTATATCCGCCACTCGGCGTTGCACCGGTAACTTCCCCTATCACGAAATCTTTAACGGAAAGGGCTTCGTATCTTGCGAGATATTCTTCGGTTAGGGCGTTAGTGCCGAGCCCGGGAGTTTCGCCGTGAGAATATGGGCTCACCTTTAGTATATCGTCGCCTTTGATGATGACGAGTAGAGAAATACCCGTACCTGCGCTATAACAATTAGTGGATTTGCTTAGTATAATAACGGCTCCGTCTTCGGCTACGAACATACTAAGGATTTCCGCCTTTTCCATATTTTCATATGAAGAGAAGTCTATTACTTGCTCGGTCAAAGGAGAGTCGTACTCTTTGCCGATAGTTTCCCTAAGTTTTGCTTCTTCATCGACTTGTGTGAAGATATTTATGGTAGCAAGAAGAAGTGAGCTTACAAGCGCTATACAAGCAAGTATAATAACGAGTTTAACGCTATCTTTGTTGACGGATAACTTACTCATGCGCTTCCACCCCCTTTTTCTTTTTGGGCGGTTTTTGATATCCAAAGGGTTTTGGACGGCAAGCCTTGTCTATTAGCGGAACGAGTAGATTCATAAGGAGTATAGCAAAGGATACGCCTTCGTTCATACCGCCGTATCTTCTAATAAGTATGGTAATAAGACCTGCGCCCAAAGAGAATATGATAGTACCCAAGCGAGTGTTAGGAGAAGACGCGTAGTCGGTTAGCATAAATACCGCGCCGAAAAGGATACCGCCGGAAAGTAGGTTGGGTAGTATATAATTCCAACCGCTCTTATAGAATATAAGGGTAAATAGCGAGCAAGACGCTAGATATACTACGGGAATTTTCCAATCTATAATCTTAAAGATAATAAGATATATTGCGCCTAATATTATAGCAATAGCGCAAACTTCACCTATTGAGCCACCAACGTTACCTAGGAATAGGTCCAGTAGATTGGCGCCCGAAGTAGTTGCGCCGACAAGAGCGTTGGCTTTTATGCCTGCAAGGGGCGTTGCGCCCGTAACGTAGTTTGCTTTGTCCGCAAAGTCTACTATAAAGCGGAAGGAGAAAAAGTCCCCTGCCGTAACCTTACCGCCTGCGTAATCCAAGGGATTGATGAAAGCCGTCATCTTAGTAGTCCAAGCGAGTAGCAAGAATACGCGCGCCGTGGCGGCGGGATTTGCAAAGTTCTTACCTAGTCCGCCAAAGAGCATTTTAACTATCATTATGGCGAAGATAGAGCCAACGATAGGAACGTAAAACGGCGCCGTCGGGGGAAGGTTTAGTCCTACTATCATACCGGTAACTACCGCGCTGGCGTCCTTTATAGTTAGCGGTTTTTTGGTAATTACGCAGAAAAGGGCTTCCGCGCCTACTGCGGAAAGCACGGCTAAAAGAACTAGGAATAAGGAGTAGAAACCATAGAGTACTACGCCGGCAACAAGGCAAAACGAAAGAGCGATACAAACGTGTACCATAATCTTCGTCGTGGACAAAGAACTGCCGACGTGGGGAGAAGATGAAACTATAAATCTTTTATTTTCCGACATAATTCTATAATTTCCTTTCTCTTATGAGTTTTTTAGCAAGCCTTTGTGATTGCACCAAGGGGCGTTTAGCCGGGCAAACGTAGGCGCAACAACCGCATTCTATGCAAGAGAGCGGATTATAAGGCTTAATTTCTTTAATCATATTTTTTAGTACGAGCGCATCGGTCATCATAGGAAGAAGGCCCATAGGACAAACGTTAGCGCAACGAGCGCAGTTTATGCAAGTAGTCGGGTCAACGGCACGGATTTCGTCTTCGGTAAGAAGGAGTAGCGCGCTACTACCCTTGGTAACAACGGGCATAAAACTGTGGAGAGAAACGCCCATCATAGGTCCACCGCTTATTACCTTTTGAACGTCGTCACTATATCCCAAGTAATCGACGATTTCCGTAAACGGCACGCCGAAACGCACCCAAATATTAGCAGGACGATTTATGCCCTTGCCAGAAATAGTCATATAACGGCTAAATAGCGGTTTACCAAAAGCGCAGGCTTCGTACATAGCGAGCGCGGTAGAAATATTAAGAACGATAAATCCAAGGTCACTTGGAAGACCGCCTTGTGGCACCTTTTGATGCGCAATAGCGTAAATGAGTTGCTTTTCTCCACCTTGTGGATACTTGGTTTTTAGTCCGAAAACTTTTATGCTTTCGTCCCCAGAAGTAACTCTAATCATTTCTTCTATGGCGTCGGACTTGTTTGCTTCTATGCCAATCCAAATTTCCGGAGCGCCTATGGCCTTTGCAAGATAGCGTATACCTTCTAGGACTTCTTGCGCCTTGTCTATCATAAGGCGATAGTCGGTAGTGATATAAGGCTCACACTCGGAGCCGTTTATGATTAGCGCCTTAATGGGATTTTTGTTTTCTAGTTTGACGTGAGTTGGGAAAGTAGCGCCACCCATACCGGCAAGCCCGCACTCTTTACACCTTTCCACGAGTTCTTCGCGAGAAGGGTTAACAAGGGGCGGTAAAAAGTCTTCTTCATATTTACCATCGTTAGCAATGCAAACGTGACGGATACGTTTACCCATAGCGTTTTCACGCAAAACGAATCCTTCTACGATACCGCTTACGGAACTATGTACGTTACAAGAAACGTAGGAAGACGCTTCCCCTATTTTCGTACCGACCTTAACGTAGTCGCCGACTTCCACGCAAGCGGATGCAGGCGTACCAATGTGTTGCGCAAGCGGAATATAAACTTTTTCCCCCGTCGGCATATCTTCGAACTTAGCGTCGTGCGAAAGTTCCTTCATATCTTTCGGATGAATACCGAATTTAAAAGTTTTGAGTCTCATACGAAGATATTATATCATTAAAGATATAATAAGTAAATAGTTAATTTTATTTATTTCCCACGTTAAAACAAAAGCACTCAACGTGGAGTGCTTTAGTAACTCTTATTATATTAATAAACAGGTGGTTCTACGTTGCGTATGACAAATTCCACAAAATCTCTTGCTTGTTGCGTCATAAATTCATAATCATAGGTATCTAAATCTATTTTCCAAGAAACAAGAGTAGTAACTAAAACGTCTTTAGCGACCTTACTTTCTGCTCTAACGCTAAATCCTTCGTAGAAATCATAGTATTTACTCACTCCAAAGATTAGCAAAGTAGGAGCGCCTGCGATTTCTTCTTCCACTACGTCATGCCTAATCATAAGTTGCCCATAATCACGCTCTATTTGTTTTTTTTGTGCTAATTGTTCATAAAACGTTCTAACGTAATTAGTTTCCACTTCTATGTTAATACCCAATATTCCTTTGCTAGAACAACCTGGAATATAAATATTCTCATAATTTTCATAATCATACTCAAAAGTCTGATACTCTAGCACAAAAGTACTACTTATTGTCGGTTTAAGTAATTTATAATAGAGAGTTTCCATTAGATAACTACTTGTCTTTTCCGTTCCTTCAATGAATAAATTAGGGTCTACGTAATACCCACGCCCTTTCATCTCTGTTACTAGCGTTTTGCTATCACATAATAAGCCATCGCTATCAACGATTGACTTTATAGCTTCATCAATGGTTAATACACCCCAAAATGCACCTAGCAAAACGGCCAATCCCAATAATATAGCAATGATTAACTTGATTATCTTTCGTGCTTTCATTTTAACCATTTCATAATTTTTCCTTTTTCTTCTTGCAAGATACTACTTCGTATGCATTGTAGTAAATAAACGCTAATATTGTGAGCATCAGTAGAGTTATGGAGAAATAATATACTAACATTGGCGTATGGAATGTGTCTTCTATGCCAAACAAAAGCGTATATATACTCAGGAACATACTTGCTGACGGTCCATTTTCCAAAGTCAAATTTACTTCAAAAATAGTAAGTAAAGTATCTATTATTGCCATTACAAATAAAACAATAGTTACTGCACTCACAGCCATTAGCGAAGTCTTTATTTTACCTATTCCAGTATTGTATTGGTAACGCACCTTTCTTACAGGCATCCCCAACATAGTCGCTATTTCTTGGAAGGTATAATCGCCCAAGACTTTTAGGGATACAATTTGTTTTCTATTTTCATCCAAGCCCGCTACCATTTTGTTGAACTTTTCCAAATCGTAGTGATTTTCTATCTCAACAGGCGCAAAAGTTGCTAAGAGTTCTTCATTATAATTGTACTTTTTGTTTTCTCTAATTAAAAGTAAAGCGTCGTTTTTAATAACGACGTAAATCCAAGATAGCTCATTACTCGCAGGAAGTAACTTTTCATCCATTTCCAGCAATTTCAATATGAAATTTTGGACAATATCTTGCCCCTTATGGCAATCTTTGATAATAGATACGGCAATAGCGTAGAGTTGGTCATAATAAGTAATATATAACCGCTCCACGCCTTTCTTCCTATCCTTCCGAATCAAAGCAAAAATTTCTTTGAGTACTTTTTTATCCATACCGATTGCGTTAAAAGTTTATTTTTTGTACAGCCACGGCTTAAACGCACCGTTTTTGTTAAGGAAGAATGCCATCATTTCTTCTTGGTCGGTAACGAGCGTTTTCTTGCCGTTAGTCCTGTTTTCCCAATCGCTTAGCTCGCCTGCCTTGTACCAAGTCGTAGTATCTTCAAACGTTATGCTTACTAGATTGGTTGCCTTTTCAAAAATCGCTCTCTCAATAGCGGTAACGTTTGAATTTATTACGAAAGTAGTATTCTCGCTTGCTACGGCGTATGACATCAGTGTAGTACCATCTTTCGTATACAACGCAACTCCATCAGAGTAGTAGTTTTGATTTTCCGATTCTACGATTATACTTTCTAGGCTCAAGCAGTTAAAAAATACGAAGTACCCTATTTTCTTTACGCTTGCAGGAATAGTTATGCTCTTGAGTGAAATACATTCGTAGAAAGCGTTAGTCCCTATTTCTTCCAACCCATTATTCAAATAAATGTTTTCTAAATACTTGGGAGAACCGAGAGTGACCAGTTTTTTGCAAGTGCTTGGTAGAGTTATGCTCGTTACTACGTATTTATCAGAATTAAATTTAGCGTTGATTTCCGTAATACCTTCTTCTATTACTACGGCTCCACCCTTGCCGGTATACTCTAACGCAACAGCCCTTTCTCCATCAACAAATACTAAAAAATCTCCTTGCTCTTTGATTTTGCTTTCCGCGTCCCAACTATCATATACGGCATATACGTTTTTTGCAAGACCATCATAAGCGTCGCTACCTACCGTTATCTCCAAAGTAGATGCGTTGTATATTTCTCTCAATATATTTGAAAATGCCTTTTCGCCGATTTCTTTTAATCCCGCGCCCAAATATAGTCTTTTTGCCGGCACGTTCAACGCCCTATTTCCTATTTTAACTACGTTATCGGGTATGATTAACTCATCTCCCCACAAATCCGCCGTACTACTACTCGTAAAATTGTCGTATATTTCCGTAACGTCACTAGGAATTCCGTCAAATGCGTATTTGCTACCGGTATATGCAAGTAGCACTTTTTTGCCATCATATATGTAATATTCATATCCATTGTCATTTATGATATCACCAACGCTTTCATCCGCGCGAATAGTTATAGCATTCCTAGCAACTTCGCCAAAATCACTAGAACCCTTAACTAAATTGAGCGTAGATTTATTTTGTATGGCGTAAAGTTTTGCGCAACCACTAAACGAATAGGCTTCTACTTCCGCAACGTTTTTACCTATTACCAGTTTAGATAGTTCCCTGTTATTAGAAAACGCGTATCTCTTTATCGTCTTCATACTATCAGGCAAAACAAGAGTATTTAGATTGCAAGATTGGAATGCGCTTTCGCCTACCTTTGTTATTCCGG
>JAZRAN010000075.1:0-13877 GCA_045634605.1 Candidatus Stercoripulliclostridium sp.
CAAATCACCTTCCCGGAAAAGAAGAAGAAAGTTAAGAAACTAGTTCCCGGACCTAACCAAAAGGTTGTAAAGAAGATGGTTAAGAAGGTAGTAAGAAAAGTAGTAGTATATAAGCCTGCGCCTCAAGAAAACGTAGAAAACAATCAACAAATAACCCAATCGGAAATCGTTTCCGAAAAGGAAGAAGATAATGAATAAGAAACTCGTAATTACAATAGTAATCGCTCTTTGCATAGTCGTTGCTCTCACGGTAGTGTCCTGTAATCAATGGGATACTCCCTACAAGCAACTAAACAAGGACGGTAACACCGTTAGCGTAAAGTTCAACATTAACGGCGGTATATTCCTAGAAACCCCTAACGTTACCCTTGTCGACGTATTTAGCTTGGATAGCGCAAAATCACTTGACGGCGGTAAAAAGAGCATCGTCCCCATCGACCCCGCTAACGAAGATATCCGTGGCGCAGTTCAAACGGCATCTCGCAGTAATTATCTATTGGAAGGATGGTACGTTACTACCGTTAACGCAGACGGCACCTATACCATCACCAATCAAAAGTGGAACTTTGGCGACGCTTTCCAATTTGACGCATCCAAAGTAAAGGGCGCGGAAACCCCTATTCTTGTTCTTAGCGCAAGATGGATTCCTTTTACCACCTTTAATATCTTTGCTCAAAACGACGACGGCACTTTCCCGAGCGAACCTACCAGCGTTGCCCAAGCGGAATTCCTAGATTACCCCACCTGGAACGAAAGCACCGGCAAACTTCGCTATAACCAATATCCCGTGCTTGCAGATAAAACCTTCGATAAGGCGTTCACTTCTGCCGATATGAGCCAAGAAATCACCGATAGAATTCAAGGTAATTCATACTTTGACGAAACGATAAACGACTTCGTAACCGAGTCCGTCAACGTTTACGTTACCTATAAGCAAGGCAACTGGTACAAGATTTATAACGCGTCTTCTTTCATCAATAACGCAAGCAGTACCGCTATTTACGATATACAAGCAGATATTGACTTTAATAACGCAACTTGGCCCGCAGCCTTCTCGTCAAACACCTTTAACGGCAAAATTTACGGCAACAACCATAAATTTAGCAACGTTTCCGCAAAACAATATGCAGAAAACTCCAAGTTTAGCTATGGTTTGTTTGGTATTATCGGCGCTAACGCTCTAATAAAAGACCTAAAACTTAATAACGTTTCCTTTACCGTTAGCGGTATGGATAACGCTAACGGCGACCCGTCTTACTATGGCGTACTCGCAGGCAAGATAGAAAGTGGCGCTCAACTAACCGGCGTATCTATCACCAAGGGCAAACTACTACTTGATAGTGGCAAAGGCTCTATGTTTGATAAGCTTGACGCTATCTCCGTTTCTCAAAAGTATCAAAACCTTTTGAGCGGTATTTACTACGTAAACCTACTCGTTTATGAAAATAAGAGCTCTTGCTCCATTACCACTTCCGAGTTGAGCGTAGCGTTCACCGAACCCACGGAAAAAGTATTCGTTAACGGCATCTATGACAAGTATCCGAGTGATGCAAACGCAGTACAAAAGAGCGTTAGCGAGTTATTCACCATTAACACCGACCTAGACGGCAACGTTACCATTACTCCGGTAGCATAATCTAGACACACTCACGCGAAATAATATGGAGGTCTCTAACTCGATGAAGAGGAGATTATTTTCTATTTTAATTTTAATTGCAATGCTTGCAGGCTTAGTTCTTCCCCTAATTGCCTGCAACTCGACCGGCGGTACGGATGCTCTCGTTATAATGTCGGACGCTCTTGATGGTTTGTTTAACCCCTTCTACTCAACCACCGCGCCCGATGCTACCATAGTATCTATGACGCAAGTAAGTATGCTTACTACCGGTTACGTTAACGAAGAAGCAACCGTTGCTTTTGGTGATGAAGAAGCCGTTGTCGTAAAAGATATGGATTACTCTTACGATGCAAACGCAGATAAAACCACCTATACGTTCGTCATCAAAAACGGCATTCAATTTAGTGACGGTCATCCCCTTACTATCGAAGACGTTCTCTTTAATATCTACGTTTACCTAGACCCCGTTTACGCAGGTTCAAGTACTATGTACTCAACCGATATCGTAGGTCTTGCGGATTATAGAACGCAAACTCAAGGTAGCGACGATAGCAATACCGACGAAGTTATCTCAGAACAAGCTAACGCTCGCGCAAATAACCGTATTAGAGAACTAATCAACCTTTTCCGTCAAGTAGGTCAACTCCCCGGCGGTACCTATGAAGCAAGCGAAGAAGATATGAGAAGCGCTATTGCATCACACACTCTCTCCACTGGTTATATTGACGCTGTTTCCAATAAGCCCGAAGAAGTTACCACCGCAAACCTTCTTGCCGACTATGAACGTACCCTATCCGAGTTCAAAGAAGAACTAGGCAGAGATTACGAGTCCGCAAAAGAATCTTTTACCGAAGAACCATATAAATCAACGGGAGAGTTTGATGAAATCACTTCATTTATGTACGCGGAAGGTTTCGTTAACTTAGAGTACGAAAAAGACCCCGTTACCAATAAACCTATGAAAGACAAAATCGAAAAGGTTACTCGTCTATATAACACAGACCTTGTTACCAGCAAAGAAGCCGCTATCGATTACGTTTACAAGCAAAAAACCACCCAAGCTCTTGATGAAATTCTTCTTTATTGGGGTACCGGCAACACTTTGAGCGCAGAATACGCAGCTCAAGCAAAGCAAGTTATCCTTCTAGAAAAGATGACAGGCGACCAACTACTCATTCCGAGCATTAGCGGTATTGTTTCCGTAGGTCACCACACCTATGAAACAAGCGTAACCGTAAACGGCAACACCTACGCAGTTGCTCAAGAGCATAACGAAAAAGACGGCGCTCCTTTGAACAAAGACGAATATGACGTTTTACGCATTACCATCAACGGCGTTGACCCCAAAGCAATTTGGAACTTTGCGTTTAGCGTTGCTCCCCAACACTATTATTCCGCAGCAACCTACAGCGACAAACCCCACTCCGTTGACATCAAAAACCACAACTACGGCGTTGATTACGCAAGCTTTGCTTTCCACACCAACGTAATTCAATCACAAAAGAATATAAGGGTACCTATGGGCGCGGGCGCATACGTAGCAACCGATGCTAATAATAACTCAAGACCCGAAGGTAATGATTTCTATCGTGATAACGTTGTTTACTTCAAGAGAAACGACAACTTTATGATGGGTCAACCCCACATCGAAAAAATTCGTTACCAAGTAGTTAGCGCAACTAACGCTCTAAACGTACTTGAAACCGGCGCAGTTCACTTCGTAACTCCCCAATTTACTCCCAACAATATTACCAAGATTAACTCCCTTGCAAGCAAAGGCATAGAATCCACTTCTACCGACCAATTAGGTTATGGTTATATTGGTATTAACGCAGGCAAGGTAAAAGATATCAACCTACGTAGAGCAATTATGTACGCAATGGATACTTCTCTTGCTATCAACTACTACTCTACCGGTACCGCAAAGAACATATATTGGCCTATGAGTACGGTTTCTTGGGCATATCCTAAGCAAGGCAACGTTCTCGACCAAGATAACGGCAGAACTTACGCATCCGGATATTTAGGTGACGAAGCCGCAAAGAACGCTATCGCGCAATGTATGACCGCAGCAAACGTTTCCGCAGGCGATAGCAAACTTAAACTTAAGTTTACGATTGCAGGCTCTTCTCTAACCGACCACCCCACCTACGCAACCTTCCAAAAGGCCGCTACTATTCTTAACGAGTGCGGTTGGAACGTAGAAGTAGTTGCAGACACCCAAGCTCTTACCAAACTTTCTACCGGCGCTCTTGCAGTATGGGCGGCTGCGTGGGGTACTACTATCGACCCCGATATGTATCAGGTTTACCACAAGAATTCCACCGCAACGAGCGTTCTTGCGTGGGGCTATAAGGAAATTCTAAACCAAGACGGATACGATACCGAAAAGGATATTCTTAATAAACTTTCCGACGTTATCGACGATGCTCGTAGTACCGATAACAGAAAGGACAGAAGTGATTACTATAAGACGGCTATGGGTTACGTTCTCGACCTTGCTATCGAGCTTCCCGTATATCAAAGAAAGGTTCTTTACGCCTACAACGCAGACGTAATCGATTCTTCTTCCCTACCCGAAACAATCAACCCCTATACTTCTCCCCTAGATAAGATTTGGAACATTAAACTTACTGCAAAAGCAAGCGCATCCGGCGGAACAAGCGGTCTTCCTTCCGGCGCAGTAGTAGGTATCGTTATAGGTTGTTTCTTCGGTCTTTGGATTATAGCAATAGGAATCTTGTTTGCAACCAAGAAACTTACTATCTCTTCCGTTAAGAAGATGCTAAAACTTGACGTCGACGAAAATATGAAGTCACTTGTATTCAACGAAGACGTACTACTTGACGGCGACGGAGAATATATCATCGAAGAAGAAGAAATATTCGTAGAAGAAGACGTTATCGTAGATATTGACGAAGAATAAGAAGTAACCCATTACCCCATCACTCTAATAAAAATACAAGGCGCGTCAAAATAGGCGCACCAAAATAGGAACAAAGAACTATGATTAAATACATTCTCAAAAGACTTGGTCTAACGGTACTTATTCTACTCGGCGTTTCTCTTATCATTTACGTTTTGATAAGACTAATGCCCGTAGACTTTATCGAAAAGAAAATTGCCGAAATGAACCAAGGTGGCGCAACCATCGATCAAGCTACCATAGATAATATGAAATCTATGTACGGCCTTACCGACGATACTTTCCTTGGCGTTCTCAAGGGATACTGGAATTGGCTAACCAAACTCGTACAATTCGATTTTGGTACTTCCTTCAAGTACGGCATACCCGTTATTGACGTTATCAAGGATAGTATGGGCATAAGCTTTGCAGTTGCTCTTATTGCAACCATTTTCGAGTTTATGATTGCTATACCGCTCGGAATAACCGCCGCCACCCACCAATACTCCATCCGTGACTACGTTGTAACCGTACTCGTTATGATAGGTATATCATTGCCGTCCTTCTTCTTTGGTCAAGTACTCAAAGACTTGTTCGCAATGAAGTTGGGTTGGTTCCCGAACTCCGGTCTTACCGATGCAACCAAGGACCTAACGGGCTTTGCAAAACTACTTGACTACGTATGGCATATGTTCGTACCCGTTCTTACGGTTGTTATACTTTCCATTGGTGGAAGAATGAGAATGACCAGAACGGAAATGCTCGAAGTTATGAACTCCGACTACATCCGTACCGCAAGGGCAAAGGGACTAAGCGAAAGAAAGGTTATTTATAAACACGCCTTCCGTAACACTCTTATTCCCCTAGTAACTTCCCTTGCAGGACTACTACCCAGCTTGTTCAGTGGCGCTATCATTACCGAGCAAATATTCGACCTTCCCGGTATTGGTAACCTTGCTTTCCAAGCTATGGACGCAGGCGATATTCCCTTTATAATGGGTTACAATATGTTCCTAGCCCTACTAAGCGTAATGGGCGTTTTGCTTGCCGACTTAATGTACGCAGTCGTAGACCCGCGCGTTAAACTTACTGACTAATAAGGAGAAGAATTATGGAAAATATGGAAAACAAAAACGAAGTTATCGTTGAAGAAAACCAAGTTCTTCCCACCGAAGAAGTTGAAGAAAACGTATCTCAAATTAAGCAAGCGGACGATAGCATAGAAAGAAACGTTCGCCTAATGTCCCCCGGTAGAATGGTTATGAGAAGATTCTTCCGCTCCAAGCTTTCTATCGTAGGTTTGGTTATGCTTATTTCTCTATTCCTATTCTGTTTCCTAGGACCGGTTTGCTATACTGCGTGGGAAAGCAATGAAATCGACTACTCCAACCGTGTAGAATACTCTACTACCGAAATCGAGTACGTTGATGAAAACGGCGAAACTCAAGTGTTCTATCAAGTAATAGAAACCATAAAGAAACCTAACGCTTTCGCTAAACCTTCCTTAAAACACCCCCTAGGTACCGACGGTCAAGGTTGGGATAACCTTGCTAGACTTATGGAAGGCGGTAAAGTTTCTCTTGCTATAAGTTTTATTACCGTTTTCATTATTACTATATTAGGTATTATATTCGGTGGCTTATCCGGTTACTTTGGCGGAGCGGTCGACAATATAATAATGAGACTTTGCGACATACTTATGTGTCTACCCGGATTCCCCATCCTTCTCGTAGTAGGTACCCTGCTTGAAAGTATGGGCGTTGCATCCCAATTTAGAATTTACTACCTAATGGGATTCCTTTCTCTCATAAGCTGGCCCGGCGTTGCTCGTCTTGTTCGTGGTCAAATACTTTCTCTACGTGAACAAGAATATATGGTCGCGGCGGAAGCTATGGGTTACTCCACTGCAAGAAAGATATTCAAGCACCTAATCCCTAACGTTATGCCCCAACTTATAGTTAATATGACTTTGAGCCTTGGTAGTATGATTTTGTACGAAGCATCACTATCCTTCTTAGGTCTTGGCGCTACTGCAGAATTCGCAGCGTGGGGTACTATGATTAACCAAGCAAACGACCTTAACGTTCTACAAAACTACTTTAACGTATGGGGTCCTCCCGGAATTTGCATCGTTATTGCTGTTCTTGGCTTTAACTTTATAGGCGACGGTCTTCGCGATGCACTCGACCCCAAGGCAAGGAGATAAAGGATATGGCTATCGATATTAAGAATATTACCGAAAAAATTAAGAAAACTACTGACGATATAGTAGAAATCGTCAAGAAAAAGTTAGATAAGAAAGAAAAAGGCCATTACCTAAGCGGTAAGGAAGTTCGCGCTATTGCAAAGTCCAACAAAAAGACTATGATGGCGCTAGAAAAAGAAAAGAATCGCAAAAAGGAAGAAAGCGAATATCTAGGCGTTATGAAAGACGATAACAACATCCTGGAAATCGACTCTCTCCACACCTATTTCTATACCGACCAAGGTATAGTAAAGGCTGTTAACGGCGTATCTATCAATATTCCTAAAAACTCTACCGTTGGTATAGTTGGCGAATCAGGTTGCGGTAAGAGCGTTACTTCTATGTCCGTTATGCGTCTACTACAAGGCCCTACCGGTCAAATAGCAAGCGGTTCTATTCGCTTTAAGTCCCTTGACTTTAAGCGCGACGCAGACGGCAATCCTATTCCAATATACGTTCGCACGGAAAACGGCAAAATTATCTACAAGAAAAAGAAAGATAAGAAAGGCAACTTCATCGTTGATAGAAACGGAAAACCCGTTTTGGCTCCCGTTCAAGCCGTTAATGAAAGTGGCGTTTTATCTTATGAAATGGAAGAAAAGGTATTCGATATAGCAAAGATGCCCATCCACGAAGTACACAAAATCCGTGGTAGACAAATCGCTATGATATTCCAAGAGCCTATGACTTCTCTTAACCCCGTATTCACCATAGGCGACCAACTTGACGAAGTTACCTTCATCCACACCCCGGGCGCAACCAAGGAAATGGCAAAGGCTCACTCCTTGGAAATGCTAAAACTTGTTGGTATAGATAAGTCCGACCGCGTATATAACGCTTATCCCCACGAACTAAGCGGTGGTATGCGCCAAAGAGTTATGATTGCTATGGCTCTTGCTTGCGACCCCAGACTAATTATTGCGGACGAACCTACTACCGCTCTCGACGTTACTATCCAAGCGCAAATCCTAGACCTTCTACGCGACCTAAAACAACGTATGAACGGCTCTATAATGCTAATTACCCACGACCTTGGAATTATTGCGGAAATGGCCGATTACGTCGTCGTAATGTATGCGGGTAGAGTTATCGAGCAAGGTACGGTAAAAGAAATATTCCACGACCCCAAGCACCCCTATACTATGGGTCTACAAAAATCTAAGCCGAGTATGGATACGAAGAGCGATACTCTCTTTAACATCCCCGGTAACGTACCTAACCCCGTCAATATGCCTACTCACTGCTACTTTAAAGACCGTTGCGACAAGTGCATAGGTAAATGCTCGGGCGACTATCCCTGTATGATGCAAGTAAGCCCTACCCACTACGTTGCTTGCCACCTATACGATAAGGAGGACTAAAATGGATAATATGGAAAACGTCGTTTTAGAAAACGAAAATATAGAAGTTTCGGAAGAAATCAAAGAAATCGCAGAAGAAACCGTAGAAGAAAACCAAAATAAGATTATTTTGGAAGTTAAAAATCTTCGCAAATGTTTCCCTGTAAAAAAATCTCTCACCGGCAAAGTACTAAAAGAACTCGTTGCAGTCGATAACGTTTCCTTTACCCTTAACGCAGGCGAAACTATCGGTATAGTCGGCGAGTCCGGTTGCGGTAAGACCACGCTAGGTAGAACTATCCTAAAATTACACCAACCCAGCGGTGGCGAAATTATATTTAACGGAGAAGATATAACCAAGTATACTAAAAAGCAAATGCGCCATCTCCGTACCGATATGCAAATCATATTCCAAGACCCCTACTCGTCTCTTCCCCCAAGAGCAACCGTAGGCGACATACTTTCCGAACCGGTTAGAGTACACGGCATAGTACCCAAGGACCAAGTAAAAGACTACGTTATGGACCTTATGGAAAAATGTGGTCTTCGTGATTATTATTATGAACGCTACCCCCACGAATTCAGCGGTGGTCAACGCCAAAGAATTTGTATCGCAAGAGCGCTTTCCGTAAACCCAAAACTCGTCATTTGCGACGAACCCGTCAGCGCTCTCGACGTATCGATACAAGCTCAAATAATCAACCTTCTACGCGACCTACAAAAGAAACTTAACCTTACTTATTTGTTCATTTCCCACGATATAAGCGTAGTTAAGTTTATCTCCGATAAAATCGGTGTTATGTACCTTGGCGCAATGGTAGAATTCGGTACTAAAAAGGATATATTCGATAAGCCTTTGCACCCCTACACTCAAGCTCTATTTAGCGCTATACCCAATCCTAACCCCGACGTAAAGATGAATCGTATAGTACTAAAAGGCGACATTCCTTCTCCCGTTAATCCCCCGAGCGGATGTAGATTCCACACTCGTTGTCCGCACGCTACCGAGCGTTGCTCGCAAGAAGTTCCCGAATTCAAAAATTACAACGGACATTTCTGCGCTTGTCACCTTGTAGAAGAGCAATTCAACAATGGAAATAAAGAAATAGAAAATGAGCAAAAAGAAGACTAAACACGCTAACAAAGAAAAGGCTAAAAAGGAGAAAATCATATACGTTGACGACGGCTCTACCGTCATTGATATGAGCGGTACCGTAAAGGACTCCCAAAAGCCCAAAATTACGCCGAAAGACCCCGTAACGGGCGCTCCTATAGGAAACACCTTTAAAGACCAAGCAAGGACCTATTTTAACGCCGTAAAGCAAAATCTTGTTCCTATGTTTGTCGTTATACTCGCAATTTGCGTAATGTTTGGCCTTATGTATCTCATTCTTGAGCTCGCAGGCTAGAAACGAGTTAGTTTATCAAAATATTTCATATTCAATAATCTCCCAATTGGGAGATTATTATTTTATTAAAACCACGTTAGTTTACGCAAAAAAAGAAAACTCCCAATAGAGCCTCACTCTTAAGGACAGTTTTCAGAAATAAGGTATATCTCGAAATTGGTATGCCTTATTTGCGTTTGTGGACACAAATGCAGTGCTTGTCAGGAAAATTGACAAATTATAGATGAACTAAAAATTATCTCTCCAAGAACAAACCAAAAATTTCTTTATCAAAAATCTTTCACACTGCTTCATTCAAATATTTTGATACTTTTATATATACCTTTATCGCGATATATAAGTCTCAAAATACTTATCCATACTGTATTTTCACTCCTTTCATATTCTGTGCCTTACAAATTTTATAGCAAAAAAATGTCTTTGCTATATTATAGTGAAAAAATGACATCTTGATAAATAAAATCATCAAAAAAAGATGTCATTTTTTCTGCCAGTAAGGAAAATCGGCACTATAATATGTATGGCGAGAAAAAGCCACGGCTCGCTGTGAGCCGTGGTTTGTACTATAATGGATTTATTCATCCGTCAAATCGGTTTCCGAGAAATCCATTAAAAACGCTCCATAATGTTGGAATATTGTTGCTATTGCCTCATTAAGATCATCCGTAATCATAGCCAACGCATCCTTATTAGGAAGATTGTCATTGTCCTCATTGCTATAGTATCCGAATAATGTGGAGTAAAGTATGAGTGCGTGGGAATACACATTAGCAACATACTTTTTACCAACTTTTTCAACAGAAACGCCTTGCCGATTAACTTGCTTTTTCATCAAGTTAGAATCCATATTGATGCGTATTTCGTCTATTGCCCCACCATCGCCAGCGGCTAATTGAACAATATCTTTAGCTGTCATTGGCGGTGTGCATTCATCCCACGTGGGAGTATTTTCCTCTGTTTTCTCCTTAAACACACGAATCATTTGAGGAAGATTAAAGTTTGGGGTTTCTTCCTTTTCCGGCTCTTTTTCTTTCTTTTCTTTTTCTTTTTCAATGCCTACAAAAACAACAACCTCTATTTCTCCGGCAGAAGAAATCATTTTTGCTGATATTTCAAACATATCACCGACTTGTGCTTTATCTGTCGGCTCAAACGAAAGTTTAATTTCTCCATCATGAGGACCGGAACGGCTTACCATCAGTTTATCATCCGGAACAGATGGAATAGGGGGAGTAACACCGCCGCCTTCTCCTCTGTTTGAAAAATTCAAAATATTTATTTCCAACTCGCCCTTGTCAATATTACGAGTTAAAAACTCATTTTCGGCATCTGTGTGGAAAACAATTGAACCCTTTCCGCCTAAAGAAACAGCCTTATACATCTTGCCGTCTTTTTCCTTTAAGCTTGAAACACGGAAGAAGGAAGGGTGTCTTGATAGTTTCGGAATCTCGGTTTTCTTGTTTTCCTTTTTATCCTCCGGTTTTGTACCGTTTTGCTGCTTGTTTGCGGGAGAAGAAGAGAACGAATACAGACCTTTTACATTCGACAACAGCTTCTTGATATTGTCATTGCCCTTAAAGTGTTGGAAAATGTTTTGAATCAAATCTTTATCATCTTTAGATTCGAGCAGTTCCTTGCCTTTGTATTCTTGGTTGAGCTGTTTCAGTACCTCGTCATTTTTCAGTAGAGCAATAAGCTTTTCTTTGAGAATGGAGTAGTATTTTCCTTCTCGCATTCTATCACGAGAAGACATAAAGATATTGTTTCGCACGCTGGTTTTTATATTGGTACAATCAACACTTACCAACATATATTCTCGTAATTGCCTAAAGCCTAGTTCCGTACTGATGAATGTTTTGCCTTCGAATCCTTGTGTTTGACCATTTAATATAAATATTACAGAACGACCTCTAATAAATTCCGGATTCTTAACGTCATTCTTGAAAATTGTAACCTCAATCGGTATTTCAGCACCAAAAGTTGCAACATCTTTAATAGCATATGACAAAGATTTATACTTTTTATCTCTATCGTCAATAGAAACACGTGTTTTATTACCGAGCATTACTTTTTCTTTGGAATGTCCCTTGAAATCACGTTGTTCACAAATCAAAATAGGCAAACTCGAATCATAAAGCAATGTGTTCAATTCACGCCACAAATCAAAGGTTGCATCCGATTGGCAACCTCTTGACAATTCGTAAGAAAACATTTTGATAACAGTACCATCAACAAATGGAGTGTTGTTGTCTAAAGAAAGATCTAAACTTTCTGCATAAAATGAGGGGATACCCCCATTTATAGTAAAATACTCATACCACGTACTTTTAGCGGTAATCTCTTCTTCTGCAGAAAGAGGGTGTTTTCTAACTAATGTGAAACCAAATAAATATTCTTCGTCAGAACAAAGTTCTTTACATCTTCGGGAAACAATAAGTTGGTATTTTTCATCACCACCGCAAAACAGTACTGCTCCAGTAGAACCCATATTAAATTTTCCTTGTACAAAGGGAATGCTCATTTTGTTTCCCCTATGTAGCGACAAAAATGTGTTGGGAAACTCTTTAGGAACTTGTCCTTCTCCGTTATCGTAAATTGCAATGTTCGGTGTTTGACGATCACCAGTAAGTATCACCTGCAATTTAGTGGCTATTTGCTTTCGTTCCGAAGGAACAGCATTTTCCCACTTTCCCTTTATTATACCAAAAAACTTTTCAATGGCTTCTGTCATTGTTTGGGGTACTTCGGGAGAGTTTGATTTGGGATCAATGTTTCTAACCAAACACTCTTTTGTTAAAATTGCATCTATTGAGTTAGTAAGTTTCTCTACAAGAGCTGCTTCCGGTTTAGCTTGTTGATTCTCAAATGTACCACAATTGTTATAATTGTTTCCATAAGGAGTCCAGTTGTTAGAATTACTTAATAAGGGATTCGAATGAACTAAAGAATATAATTCCGAATAATTATTACAATTGTAAATGCTCAAAAGCAAATCTTTCATAAGTTAATCTCCATTCCTTTATTATATTACAGCTTAAAACGAGAATCTTTTTTTTCGGTAGTTGAAAATTTTGTTTTAGCTGCTTTTAACTCGGCTTCTATTACGGAAAAAATCTTATCAATATCTTTCTGTGTGTACTCGTAAGCATAACTGTTGGAACAGTTTCCTAACAATCGAATAGTGTCAATTATTTTCTGTGTTCTTGCCTCTGCGATTCTTACAAATCGTTCTCTATTAGTTTCCTTCTCCATACTTTCCTCCAATATTTGAGATATTTCTCTTATATTATAGATCAAATGCCTTTTTTGTCAATACTTTTTTAAAATATTTTTGTAATATTTGAAAAATGTTTAATTATTTTACCAACAAAATCAAAATATTTGTACTCAACAATAAAAAAGCTATAGAGAATACTACTCACTCTATAGCTTCTTTTGTTAGGAAACCTTACAATATTCGAACCTTGCAGGTTCTTGCTCCCCCTTTCTGGGGATGATACGCTACGCTGAAAGACAATCTATACTCTTTCTGCCGGTAGGTAAAAACTATCCTTTAGGACACACCCCCATGGGAGCGTGCTATTTCGTACGTGACCTGCAGGGAGTTTTTATTTTGTGACGTGTTTCGCTAAAATAGCGTGTTTTTACTTGTTTTTAGGTAAGAATCCGCCAAAGATTTTACCCCATCCGCCTTTAACTCCGTTACATAGGTCCAAAATACCTTCTACGGAATAGGGAGAAATTATACCGCCGGTCCATCCGGAGAAAGCGCGTAGCGGTAAGTCCTTAACTGATTGAGTAATCATTTCGGGGTTTTCAGAACCGATTGCTACTAGTTTCGCTGCGTTTACGAGTAGCGTATATAGGCCGTTGCCGTACCAACTTGAACGTAAGTGAGAAATGGTATTATTGATAGTAAACGCGCCTTGTTCAAAGGGTGCGTTACCGGGAAGTTCTCCGCCGTATACGGCTACAAATTCTTCTTCCTTAACTTCAGTAGCGGTTTCTAGGTTGTAATATACGGGAGCAACTTCTTTGTAGGAAGGAGCAACAACTTCGGGTTTTGCGCTAGTTACGTTAACAACGCTTTCTAACTTGATATCTCTTGAAGATGCGCCTACCAAAATCTTATATGCTCCGCTTTCTACGTGCCAATCGTTAATGTCTACGTTGTAATATGGGTATGCGCGAGAGTCTAGGGTAATGGAAACTTCCTTTTCTTCGCCTGCTTTTAGGAATACCTTACTAAAGCCTTTTAGTTCTTTTTGGGCCTTATAAATATTAGATTCGGGAGCCGAAACGTAAAGTTGAGCTACTTCTGCGCCATCTCTTTCACCTACGTTCTTAATCTTAAATGATA
>JAZRAN010000076.1:0-2755 GCA_045634605.1 Candidatus Stercoripulliclostridium sp.
AAGAAGTATTACTCCTACGTTTAGCCCCCAAAGAGCATATTACGACTTCGGCTTTGGAGAGCTAAATTATTACCATGCAAACAATTTGGATACTGCGGTAGCTACCATACCTACCGCAATCGGTAATCACTACTTAAAGTATGAAATCATCAACAACGCGGTAAGCAATACCGTCGTAGACGTACGCACCATCAAGTACAACGTAACCATTGGTGAAGTTCAAGCGGAAATAGACGAAAAGAACTCCGTCTTGTTCGGCGGATACGATAAGAATACCGGTTGGGCAACCAAGATGTACTACAAACTTAGCGTTGAGGGGCTTTTGAGCGGTGGCGCAGACAGTTACTATTATTCCATAGATAACGGTTCAACTTGGGTCAAAATAGATGGCGTAATTGCAGAATCCGACGGATGCGAAATATCTTTCGTTACCCCCGACGTCGTAAATGATACGCAAGTTTTTGGTTTCATCTTTATGGCAACGCACCCGACTAACGGCACTCCTATGACTATGGGAGAAAACACCTACAACGTAGTTGCGGGAACGAGTTATTATTGCATAGCGAAGATAGATACCATTATTCCCACTCTCGAGTCCGTTACGGAAACTGCCGGATTAAACGGCGCTTGGACGAGAGACGACGTAAGCTTTACCGCTCTTGCAAGTTTTGGCGGTAGTGGCGCGGTTATAGACGTTTGCTACGTCAAAAACGGCTCAACCTATACGAAACTAGATAGTAATATCGATTTTGCATATGGTACCGACGTCGCCAAGACGGATGGAGCAAGCGTATCGTTTGCAATAAAGAACGAATATAGCGGTAACGTTAAGTTTAGGATTAGAACGGGTTCGGGTATCGTAACGGTAGTGGATACTCCTTTCCACGTCAACCTAGATAAGACGATTCCTACTTTTGGCGAACAAATAAAAGACCACGTTTCTTCTAGTACTCAAGGTTGGATTGGCGTAACTACCAGGGTTACCTTCGAAATTTTTAACGCAGGTGGTTCTGCGCTCCTACAACCTACCGCAACGGATGCTCTCGGCAATAACGTAAACGTTGCAAGTATCGGTGGTGGCAAATATAGAGTAGAACGCAATAATTCTCTTTCTTGTATCGTAATCGCAATGGATGAAGCGGGCAATAGCAACATTATGGAAATCCAAGAAAAAGTTGATATTGAGCCTGTAAATTTTGAATATAATGCGGAAAGTTATCGCGCAGGTAATTGGGCAAAACTTGGTTCCGCCGTTGCGTTTGATATGAGTATGGGCGCTAGTGGCGCAAGACTTAGATGCTCCGTTGATGGAAGCGCGTATATTCCCGTAACCGCATTTTCGGGCACGGAAGTAGGCGCTATCAACAAAGAATTCACTTTGAGTTATGAAATTCCTTATTCCGAAGGCGTAAAGACCTATAACTTCCAAATTGAAACGGGCGCCGGCGTACTTATCGACGTGCCTTTTGGCGAAGTTAAGTTTGATATAGAAGCGCCTACCTACACGCTATTGACCGATTTAAGCGCATATCAAGGCAGTAGATGGACTTCAAACGAAATCGTTGCTGAATTCAAAGCTGAAGACGTACAAGGCGAAGTAAATTCCGGCATCGCCACCGATGGTGTAACCGTAGATAACGGTGGTGTTATTACTGCTCTCGGCGGCGGAAAGTATAGTTTAACCATAGACAAATGCACAACGTTTAACGTAAGCATCAAGGACCTTGCGGGCAACGAAGTCATCCTTGAGTTACAAGCAAACGTAGATACCGTTTTACCGACTCTTGAATTAAAAGCGTATATCGGTGGCGGTAATCCCCTTGACGTAAGCGAAGAACCTACTGCGGAAGACAATGCGGACGCAAATCTTTACGACTTTGCTCGTTGGATTACCAAAAAAGACGCAGAGCCTTGGGTAAGACTAGAGTTTACTATTAACTTGACGGCAAGCGGTTCCAGATTGGAATATTCTAACAATAACGGCGCAAGTTGGAGCGCTCTAACCCCCACTTATATGCCGGAAGAAGGTCAAGTAAGCGGAGTCATTTCCACTCGTACATACATAACTACCGAACAAAATAGGAAGTACGTATTCCGTTTGGCAACGGGCTCTGGCAAATATGAGCTTTACGAGCACACAAGCGCAAGCGATTTGTTCATCAAACTCGACTTTACCGCGCCTACCCTTCGTTCGGAAGCGTTTAGAGTTGGCTCTAATGCAAACTTCGACCTAAAGAACGTTTGGATAAATCAAGACGGTCAATACAGAATTACCTTGCAAGATACCGCTCTCGGCTCGGGCGTTGATACCGATAGCATTATCCTAAAAGAATATTCTCTCGACGTTGACGATAGCGCAATTATGGATGGAAGCGCAATCGCTACCGATAGACAAATGACTAGGTCGGGCGACTACTTCGTATTCGATATGACGGAAGCAAAGAAGTATCTACTCTCTTTCCGTGACCTTGCAGGTAACGATTATGAAGGTGAAATATTCACTTCTCACGTTGATAAAACTACGGGCTTTACGCTTAGCGTAAAAGCGAACTGGTACGATAAAGACGGAATGGGCAACGTTTTGAGTGCATCAACTTGGCTTGGCAAAGAAGATTACGTTGTATTCGAAGGAACTCCTTCCTTCGTGGGCGCAGGCTTTGGACCTAGCGGTGGAGAAATGCAATTCTCCATTGACGGCGGTAACACTTATAACTCCGTAAAGACTATAAACGGCGAAGAAGTAAGCGTAACGGAA
>JAZRAN010000077.1:0-1855 GCA_045634605.1 Candidatus Stercoripulliclostridium sp.
ATGGGCTATCGGCACCGGCAAGACCGCTACCGCTCAAGAAGCAAACGACACCATCGCTATCATCCGTAAGGCTATCAGAAAGCTTTACAACAAGACTGCTGCTAACGCAATGCGTATCCAATACGGCGGTAGCATGAACGCTAAGAACGCAACCGAACTTATGTCTATGCCCGAAATCGACGGCGGTCTAATCGGTGGCGCATCTCTTAAAGCAGAAGACTTCGCAAAGGTTGTTAATTACTAAGATATATGGATAGACAAATCGTTTTAGTAGTAATGGATGGTATCGGCAAGTCCAAAACCGGACTTGGCGATGCCGTTACCGAAGCTCGCACTCCTACGCTAGATAAACTTCTTGCAACTTGCCCCCACACTTACCTTAAGGCTCACGGCACCGCCGTAGGTCTTCCGTCCGATGACGATATGGGTAACAGCGAAGTAGGACACAACGCTCTCGGTTGTGGTCAAGTTTACTCCCAAGGAGCAAAACTAGTTAACGAATCCATAGAAAGTGGCGCTATATACGCATCTAAGGCTTGGAAGGAACTAAAAGACAACGTAGTTGCAAACGGCTCTACTATGCACTTTATAGGGCTTCTTTCCGATGGTAACGTTCACTCTAACGTTTCTCACCTTATCGCAATGCTCAAGGAAGCAAAGGCGGAAGGCATAAAGAAGGCAAGAGTACACGTCCTACTAGACGGACGTGACGTACCCGCAACTAGCGCTCTCACTTACGTCGATATGCTAGAAGAAACTCTCGCTAGCCTAAACGACGCTAACTTTGATGGCAAAATCGCATCTGGTGGCGGAAGAATGAAGATTACTATGGACCGTTACTGCGCTAACTGGGATATGGTTAAGAAAGGTTACGACGTACACGTTCACGGCATAGGTAGAAGTTTTGGTTCCGCAACCGAAGCAATCAATACTTTTAGAGCCGAAAACGCAGGTATAATCGACCAAGATTTGCCCGCTTTCGTAATTGCTGAAGACGGCGCTCCCGTAGGTAAGATAGTAGACGGCGACTCCGTAATTCTATTCAACTTCCGTGGTGACCGCGCAATAGAAATCAGTATGGCTTTCGACAACGTTGACTTCGACGTATTCGACCGCGGTAATGCTCCTAAAGTTATGTACGCAGGTATGCTGCAATACGACGGAGACCTACATCTTCCCGAACGTTTCTTAGTAGAACCCCCTTGCATTAAAGATACGCTAAGTGAGTTCTTGGTAGGAAAAGGGGTATCCCAATACGCAGTTTCGGAAACCCAAAAGTATGGTCACGTAACTTACTTCTGGAACGGCAACCGCTCCGATAAGTTCAGCGAAGAACTAGAAACGTTTGAAGAAATTCCTTCCGACAAAGTATCTTTCGACGAACGTCCTTGGATGAAGAGCGCAGAAGTTACCGACGCTTTGATTAACGCTATTAAGTCACGTAAGTACGGCTTTATCCGTTCTAACTATCCTAACGGCGATATGGTAGGACATACCGGTAGTTTTGAAGCAACCGTTATCGGCGTAGAGTCAGTTGACCTAGCGCTTTCTAGACTTCTTCCCGTTATTGATGCGGAAAACGCAATTCTACTCATCACCGCCGACCACGGCAACGCTGATGAAATGCTAGAAAAGAACAAGAAGGGCGGTTTGCAACCCCGCACCGCGCACAGCCTTAATAAAGTTCCTTTCATCGTTTACGGCGTAGATTGTGAAATAGCGGAAAATGATGATATGGGCCTTGCTAACGTAGCCGCAACCGTTGCGAAACTTATGGGTTACGAAGCGCCTGCAAGTTGGGAAAGTTCCATAATTAAATAGCGAAAAAAAATTGAAACTATGAAAGATAGCCTAT
>JAZRAN010000078.1:0-2948 GCA_045634605.1 Candidatus Stercoripulliclostridium sp.
AGGATAGCGCCGTCCATTTGAGCAGCACCGGTGATCATGTTCTTAACATAGTCAGCGTGGCCGGGGCAGTCAACGTGTGCATAGTGACGGGTAGCGGTTTGGTATTCAACGTGAGCGGTGTTGATTGTTATACCTCTTGCTTTTTCTTCGGGAGCCTTATCGATTTGGTCATATCTCATCTTTTCAGCGTTACCCATAGCAGCAGAAACCATGGTGATAGCTGCGGTGAGGGTGGTCTTACCATGGTCAACGTGACCGATGGTACCGATATTTACGTGGGGTTTGGTTCTTTCGAACTTACTTTTTGCCATTAGATTGTCCTCCAAATAAATGGTATTTTTTTATTTTTTTGTTTGTAGTTTTGGTTGCGGATTCTACTCCGCTTTCTCAATTATAATATAAATATTATTGTTTGTCTACTTAATTTTGTTAATTTTTAGACAAATATTATTTTTTACCGACTATTCTTTCAAATTCGCTCTTAGGAACTTCGGTATAGCAACCTAGTTGCATAGAGTATGCGCCTCTTCCTTGCGTTGCAGAACGAAGATTTGTAGCGTAACCGAACATTTCTGACAAAGGAACGTCCGCAGAAACTACCTTGGTGCCCTTTCTGTCTTCTATGTTCTTGATTGAACCACGACGACTGCTTACGGTTCCTAGAACGTCGCCTAGATATTCATCGGGAGCGGTAATATCAACAGCCATCAAAGGCTCGAGTAGCGTTGCTTGCGCTTTTTCCGCTGCGGTCTTTAGAGCCATGCTTGCAGCAATCTTGAACGCCATTTCGGAAGAGTCTACTTCGTGGCTGGAACCATCTACTAGTTCTACCTTGAAGTCAACTAGTTCATATCCTGCTAGAACGCCTGCGCGCGCTGCATCTCTAATGCCTTCTTCAACGGGCTTGATGTATTCCTTAGGAACGGAACCGCCAACGGTCTTATCTTCAAATACTATACCGCTACCGGGTTCAAGGGGCGTAACAACGATAACAACGTGACCATATTGACCCTTACCACCTGATTGACGGATAAACTTGCCTTCTGCTTTAGCGGATTGCTTGAAGGTTTCGCGGTAAGCAACTTGGGGTTTACCTACGTTAGCTTCTACTTTGAATTCACGAAGAAGTCTATCAACGATAATTTCAAGGTGCAATTCGCCCATACCTGCGATGATGGTTTGACCGGTTTCTTGGTCGGTATAGGTACGGAAAGACGGGTCTTCATCAGCTAGCTTAGAGAGAGCAATACCCATTTTTTCTTGACCGATTTTGGTCTTGGGCTCGATAGCAACTCTAATAACGGGGTCGGGGAATTCCATCTTTTCTAGGATGATGGGATGAGCGTTATCACATAGAGTATCACCGGTGCTAATGTCTTTTAGACCAACAAGAGCAACGATATCGCCTGCGTATGCTTCTTCCAATTCTTCACGGGAGTTTGCATGCATGCGTAAGATACGGCCGATACGTTCTTTCTTGCCCTTGATTGCGTTGAATACCATAGTGCCGGCCTTCAAAACGCCTGAATATATACGGTAGAAAGCGAGCTTACCTACAAAGGGGTCTACCATGATTTTGAATGCGAGACCTGCTAGGGGCGCTTTATCGCTAGATTCCCTAGTTTCCTTCTTTTCTCTCCATTCACCTTCTACGTGAGCAACGTCAACGGGAGAAGGTAGGTAATCTACTATTGCATCAAGGAGAAGTTGTACACCCTTGTTACGATATGCGCTACCGCAAAGGACAGGCACGATATCCATAGCGATGGTTGCCTTACGAATTACAGTTATAAGTTCGTCGGGAGTGATTTCTTCGCCGGCAAAATACTTTTCTAGTAGAGTGTCGTCGTGTTCTGCACAACTTTCTACTATTGCCATTCTTGCAAGATCGGTCTTTTCCTTATATTCTTCGGGAACTTCTACTATATCAAAGTTCTTACCAAGGTCTTCTTCTTTGTATATCAACGCATGGTTATGAATAACGTCGATTATACCACGGAAGGTATCTTCTTGGCCGATAGGAAGAGCAAGGGGCAAGGGATTTGCGTGTAGTCTTTCGTCTAGCATCTTTACAACGCGGTCAAAGTCTGCGCCGTTGATGTCCATTTTGTTTACGAAAGCAATACGCGGAACTCCGTACTTGTCAGCTTGACGCCATACGGTTTCGGATTGGGGTTCAACACCGCCCTTAGCGCAGAAAACTGCTACCGCGCCGTCAAGAACCCGAAGGCTTCTTTCTACTTCTACGGTAAAGTCAACGTGTCCGGGGGTATCAATTAGATTTAGTCTGCAATCCCTCCATTGAGTCGTCGTTGCAGCAGAAGTAATGGTGATACCTCTTTCTTGCTCTTGAACCATCCAGTCCATAGTTGCGTCACCATCGTGAGTTTCGCCGGGCTTACGAGTTTTGCCGGTGTAGAACAATATACGCTCGGAAGTCGTTGTCTTACCTGCGTCGATGTGCGCCATTATTCCTATGTTACGTATTTTATCTAAGGGAAATTCTCTTGGCATAGTTGCCTCCAATTAACTTCTTTTTTTGGCTTTTTTGTCGCCTTAACTATAAAATGAACGGTATGACTGCATACCGTTCACGTTGCTTTATGATATTTTGGTTCTTACCAACGGAAATGAGCAAATGCTTTGTTAGCTTCTGCCATACGGTGCGTATCTTCTTTCTTCTTGATAGCGCCACCAGCGTTGTTATAAGCATCCATAATTTCACCAGCTAGTCGTTGACACATGGTTCTTTCACCACGCTTTCTTGCGTAAGCAACCAACCAACGAATGCCAAGGGTTTGACGACGAACGGGTCTGATTTCTAGCGGTACTTGGTAGTTAGCGCCACCTACACGGCGAGCCTTAACTTCGAGTACGGGCATGATGTTTTCAAGAGCCTTGAAGAAAACTTCTTCGGGAGCTTGACCCATCTTTTCCTTGATGATTGC
>JAZRAN010000079.1:0-4929 GCA_045634605.1 Candidatus Stercoripulliclostridium sp.
GATATGGTTTTTTATTGCCCATTCAAGCGCATTTACAAACCATTATCTATTACGTGCGTGCAACGTTGTTATAACCTATTTTGAGCGAGACAGTCTTTCGCGCTACCTTCAAATACTATGAGTAATAAATCACGAACCATATTCGAACTTTACGTTCGCGGTGTTGTGTTAGGTTGGATTTACGGAGTTTACTAAAATAACGTGTGCTTGTCTTTTGCGGAGCGAAGCGACGCCACTTATATCAAGACAAGCACACGTTATGGTGCCAAAAAATTTTTAAAGATGATTTATTTACTTTAATTGATGTATTACCTTGTCCAAATTTCGTTACAATCTAAGTATTGTTTTTTATACCCATTGATTAAAATTAATATTTTTGTTATAGTTATACTAAAAGGAGAATATATGATAAAGATAAATCGAGAAAAACTACAATTATTAATGGATGGTTTTAATGCTTTTATAATCAATCAATCTCCGAATGGTAGATTCTCTTCGTTTGAAGAAAATGATTGTTTGTATCGTGAAGAAGGATATAAAATAAAAATTTCCGATATGGGAAAACAAATCCTTACTGAGGCTGAAATCACAAGTGAAGATATAGGTACGGGGAAAATTAAAGATACAGTTTTCCGTATTTTTAATGTTTGTCAAAATTTGGTAAATTATAATCAAATTATCCATGCGAAAAACAAGTGCGATGGAAATCTTGAACGTGCTGAACAGATTTTATATAATATATATTATGGAGAAAATGAAAAGAATGCTTTTGAAAATGCCATAAAATTTTTTGGTAAAAAGTATGATTTAATTGCTTATTTGTTTTTCATTAAAGATCGTACTCGCTTTCTTCCAATTAGAGCAACTGAATTTGATAAAAGATTCGAAATTTTAAATATAAACTTCAAAGCAGCATTTCAATGTTCATGGGACAACTATGTTGAATATATAGGTATCATTAAAGAAATAAGACATTATTTGGAAGAATATTTGGGAATTACGGTCCAATTAATTGATGCACACTCGTTTGTTTGGATGTTATCGTGGATAAATTGTGATGACAAAATCCCCACGGAAATAATAGAAACGGAAATTAAGTTTATTGCCACTAAACCCGTGCAAAAAGAAAAAGAACAAGTATGTTTCGCACGTATCGGACAAAGCACTTTTAGAAAAAATGTTTTTATTCATTGGAATAATGCATGTTCCATAACAGGGTGTAAAAATTCTGACTTTCTTATCGCTTCCCATATAAAACCTTGGCGAGATTGTAAAGAAAATAATGAGTGGGTTAACCCATTTAATGGCTTGCTGTTAACTCCTAATTTGGACAGGGCTTTTGACTCGGGTTATATATCATTCAAAGAAAATGGGGAAATTTTAATATCATCAAACTTGGACAATGAAACACAAGAATTGTTGGGAATAAGCAACAAGATACATTTAAAAAAGGTTTGTAGTGAAATGCTTCCTTTTTTAGAGTATCATAGATTAAATATATTCAAAAGATAAAGGGTGGTTGTGTAATAAAGATGCGTTCAAAAAGTATATTGCTTTTGTTTTGGGTTGGTGATATCCTATAAGTAGTAAACCGTTATGGCGGAGTGATTATGAAGAAAATTGTTGCTTTTGTGTTATTGTTGGTTGTTGTGGCGTTTGCTTGCGCGTGTGCTCAAAAAGAGTATGACGATACCGTTGCGTTTGATAAAGGAAACGCTAAGATTATTGCGCATAGGGGGCTTTCCGGACTAGAAGTGGAGAATACCGACTCTGCGTTCATAGAAGCTGGTAAGCGTTCGTATTACGGCATAGAAAGTGACGTAAGAAAGACCGCGGACGGCAAGTTTATTATGTGTCACGACGAAACGCTAAGCAGAATTTCCGGTAAAGATATTGTGGTAGAAAACACTACTCTTGATGAACTTTTGAAGGTAGAGCTTTTTGCTAAAAAGGAAGGTAAAAGCGTAGAAAAGTTATCAACGCTCGAGAGCTATATTGCTATTTGCAAAAAGTATGATAAGCAAGCGATTTTGGAATTGAAGTCCAACTTTACCGAGCAAGAAATAGCGAATATGATAGGCGTCATTAGCTCTTGCGGATATATTGATAGGGTAACGTTTATATCTTTTAATTACGATAACTTGCTTTACGTAAGGAACGTATTACCCACACAAAAGGCAATGTATTTGTTTTCCGAGCTAAGTGATGAAATTACCGCTAATCTTATTCGCGACGGCATAGACGTAGCAATATATCATAAAGCATTAACAAAGAAGGCGGTAGAGAGATTCCATAGCGCAGGATTAGAAGTAAATTGTTGGACGGTTGATAGCGTATCTACTGCGGAAAAACTTGTTTCTTGGGGCGTTGATTACGTTACGACCAATATCCTAGAATAGAAGTTTATAGCATCAAAAAAAGGAGCCGATTGGCTCCTTTTCTTTTTGGTTTATTTCTTGGTAAAGGTTATCGTTGCGGTAGTATCGCTTAGCGCGTCTACGGTAAAGGTATAGGGCAGTCCGCTTTCGTTTAGGCTATCTCCTACTCCATAAACGTATTCTCCCTTGGAAGTTAAGACGTATTCTATTAGGTTGTCTACCGTGCCGTAGTCGTCGGATGAGTCGGTGTTATTGTTGTATACGTCGTAGTAGGTTTCGCCTTCGTAAACTTCTTTGAATAGAGATGCGTTTACTTTGTATACTACTATGCCTTCATCGTCAAAGTATCCGCCTTCGCCTGCGTTTAGTCCATTGTTGGTGTAGTAGGTAATTATATAATATTCTTGATACGCGCCAAGAGAATCTTTCCAATTGCTTGCAAGAAGTATAGTGTCGCCCGCTATGCCAAAGTCTTCGAGAGTAAGGGTTACGGAAGTGTCCGCTACTACAAGGCGAGAAGAAGTTAGCCATCCATAGTTAAACTTGGTGTATGCGTTGTGGTCGCCCACCATAGCGTCCATAACGTCGTAGCCACCCATAGGTGAGCCAACGTATGCGGTATCGTAATAATCATCTGCGCCAAGCACGTGACCAAACTCGTGTATGAAGGTGTAGGTGTTCATAAGAGAACTATCATAACTTCCACTGTCGGTTTCATAAAGGAATTGATAGGGCGCCCAAAGATAGTCGTTTGCGCTAACTCCATCGTATTCATAATAGTTGTCGCTTGAGTCGGTATAGGTGTTCCAATATCTATATGCCCAGTAGAAATCTTTATCGCTATCGATTGCCAAAGTGGTAATTAGTACTACCGCATCAATGGTGCCGTTGTCATCGGAGTCAAAGCGAGAAAGGTCCATTTTGCTTTCTAGGTAAGCAAGCGCTTCGTCCATAACCATTTGGTCCCCAATCAACTCTTCCATACCATCGTAAGTAGTAGTTTGGTTTGCATAATAAGTGCTGGTTTGAGAAGGACGGAACCACTCGTCAAGAACGGTTATATCAAGCATAAGCTCGCCGTAGCTTGACTTAAAGTAATAATCATATACGGAATAATAATCGTTAACGCCGTCCTTTTCGAAAGCGTTTTCTATTTTGCTGATAGTGTAACCCTTTGAAGATGCGGTTACGTCGCTAAATTCAACAGGTATGACTAGTACGCCCGGGGTACCTACGGTGGGGCATCCTTCAAGGTAATAGCCTTGGTCGGTTACGTCTTTTACCTTTTCGGCTTTCGTAAAGTCAACGTTATATACGCCGTTTTGTCCGTCGGGTAGTCCTGCGCCTGCATTGGTTATAAGGTCTACGTCGGGAGTATTTCCGCCGTTATCATCATTGTCACTTCCGCTTCCGCTGGAACTCTCTTCTACGTAAACGTCTACGTCCAGATAATGTTTGCCGTCATCGGATTCGTAGTAACAAACGTCAATTAAGGTATCGCCAAAAGAATATCCATAGCAAGTATCGCCATAATCGTCTTCCCAACTTTCGTCAAAACTAAATAGGGAACTTAACGTGTTAAGATATGCTTGGAATCTAATTTCGCTATCACACTCAAAAGAAACGTATACGCCATTATATCCGTCTTCGTTATATGCTTCAAAATACAAATCGTCGGTGGGGAAGAAAGGTAAATCCACGCCCGTCTTGTTAAGTAAGGTTGCCTTTTGGTCGCTGGTAAACGCGGTATAATCGTAAGTTGTTTCGGGTGCGCCAGGAGTGTCCGGAATAACGGGCTCGTTACCTTCTCCGTCGCCTGCTTGTCCCAAATAGGTTACCGCTACGCTTTCAACGTAAAGCCTATTCGTTTTACTGCTACTTCCCGTTGTGATGGTTATAGTAGTAGCGTTTGAGTTGGCATCTATTGTTAGTTTATTGCCGTTTTTACTATAAGTACCACCCGTTACGGAAAGAGAACTACCGCCGGAATATTCGTCCGTAGTGATGCTTATGGTCTTAAGAGTTCTTCCGTTGAGAGCCTTTATAGTAACGATACCACCATTTTGGTATACGCGTATTGCTGTGTCATAATAAGTAGGCTCTGTGCTTGCCGTACCTTTACCAAACTCTACGCTAACGTTGGAGTCAAGATAAAATACGGTTCCACTTACAATCGTACCGCGATCGGTACTGCCGGCGAGAGTGGCTAGTTCTTCTGCCGTTTTGCTTGCAGTGACTAGAATAGAATCGTTAGGTTCCTCGGGTTCAATAGGCTCTTCCGGTTCGCTTGGAGTGGAAGGCTCGCTTGGAGTGGAAGGCTCGCTTGGAGTGGAAGGCTCGCTGGGCTCACTAGGTTCACTCGGTTCGCTAGGCTCACTGGGGGTAGAAGGAGTATTAGGAGTTTCGGGGGAGTCCGGAACAACGTTGTCATTATCGTCGGTTTCTCCCGGAATATCGTCCGTAACGTCTTCTTTTCCGCCTATATTCAAGTCGTTGGTTAAGTCTTCTATAAAACTACAAGAAGTCATAATCGCCAAAATGGCGGCGGTTA
>JAZRAN010000080.1:0-4515 GCA_045634605.1 Candidatus Stercoripulliclostridium sp.
CGATAGAGAGTTTTCTTTGCCAACCGCCTGAAAGTTTACTTGATTGTTTGTTTCGTACTTGACTTAAACCAAAAGTTTCGAAGATGTATTCTTTGACTTTTGTAATTTTGTTTTTATCGTATCCGCTTATGCTTGCGTATAACTCAACGTTTTCTTCTACGGTAAGGCGTCTTGCAATAGCGGTTTCTTGGAAGGATACGTCTATTATTTCTTTTACGGCAGTCGCATCTTTGAGAATAGAATATCCGCAGATTTCCGCATCTCCGCTAGTAGGAGCTGCTAGGGTAGAAAGCATTTTTATCGTGGTCGTTTTGCCGGCGCCGTTAACACCTAATAGAGCGAATAGCTCGCCCTCGCAAACGCTAAGGTTAAGATCGTCTACGGCAACGACATCTTTATATTCCTTTCTTAAATTTTTAGTTGTTATTATCATTATTAAAGATTCCTTCTAAAAACTTATAAACGTCATCTGCTTTAACTAACGCAAGACCTCGAGTAATATCACCCATTACCATAAGGGTATCGCCTTCGGCGATATTAAACATTTTCCTTGCTTCTACAGGAATAGTGATTTGTCCTTTTGGACCAACTTTAACACTGACTACAAAACGTTCATCATTATTAACGACTTTCATAAACACCTACAATTCTTACTTTTCTTACTTTTATTATACGATGGATTTGATAGTACGTCAATAGATAAATTATAATTATATAGAAAAATAGGGGAATATAAAACCTTGCATGAACGCAAAGCGTTCACTTTCGGCAGGTTGCTACGCAACTAACGTACTCGCATTTCTAAAAAATAGAGTCCGCCCCGTCGCCACGGCAAAAAAAGAAAGAACGCATTGAGCGTTTAAAGAATAAGGAATCCGAGTCGACGATATCGCGAAAGAATTTCTCATACAAAGGGGAATAAGTATTCATATTGTAATTGCTCGTAAGAAGGTATAAAGAAAATAAAACTTGAACGGCGAGCGTTCACTTTCGCCAGGTTGCGACGCAACTAACGCATTTGTATTTCTAAAGAAATAGAGTTTGCCCCGTCGTCACGGCAAAAAAAGAAAGAACGCATTGAGCGTTTAAAGAATAAGGAATCCGAGTCGACGATATCGCGAAAGGGTATCTCGCGCAAGACAATTAAAATTAATAATGATTTAGATTACACGAAAAAAGAGAGATATAAAACGTTCATGAACGCAAGCGTTCACTTTCGCTAGGTTGCTACGCAACTAGCGCACTCGCATTTCTAAAGAAATAGAGTTTGCTCCGTCGCCACGGCAAAAAAATAAAGAACGCATTTTGCGTTCTTTATTTTTTTTGGAGCGGGAGACGAGATTCGAACTCGCGACTTTCACCTTGGCAAGGTGACACTCTACCACTGAGTCACTCCCGCATCTCTTTACAACGATAGTGATTATACTACATCAAAAAATATTTGTAAACGATTTTAACACACTTTTTTAAAAATTTTTAATTTTATTTTTTTTGGGAATTTTTTTATTTTTTATTGTTAAAATAGTTGCGTTATAAAATTTAAAGTGGTATCATACTAAAGCAATAAACGTGAGCACCTTTAGCTCAGTTGGTAGAGCAACTGACTCTTAATCAGTGGGTCCAGGGTTCGAGTCCCTGAAGGTGTACCAAGACGACGGATATTATCCGTCGTTTTTTTATGCAATGAGACTAGCAATCTTTAGAATAACATTGATTTATTTTTTTTATTATGTTAAATTAATCATATAAAAAACTTAAGGATGGTTTATATGAAATCAGTTCGTAGCGTTTTTAAAATAGGGGTTGGCCCTTCAAGTTCACACACTATGGGCCCCAATTTTGCAGCCAAAAGATTTCTTAATGAAAATCCCGATGCCGACAGCTTCAAAGTAGTTCTTTACGGGTCGCTAGCAAAGACAGGAAAGGGGCACGGAACGGATAGGGCAATCATCGATGCGCTTTTACCTATTCCCACAGAAGTAGAATTTTGCTATGATGAAGTTGAACTCGAACATCCTAACACGTTAGAGTTTTTTGCCTATAAAGACGGCGTTCAAATTGCTACCAAAACTTTCTTATCAATTGGTGGTGGGGAAGTAAGGGCAAAGGGTGAAATAAGTACCATTGAGCCAGACATTTATACCGAAAAACATTTTACGGAAATAGCCGAGCTTTGCAAATCTAGAAATATTCGTTTATCCGATTACGTTTTTGAACACGAAGGAGAAGGTTTCAAAGATTTCCTTATGCTCGTATGGCAAACAATGTGTAACGCAATCTCTCAAGGTCTTACAAAGACCGGTATTCTTCCCGGCGGACTAGAACTCCAAAGAAAAGCGCAAAAGCTTTTTAATAAGAGACATATTGATGAAAGCCCCCAAACGAGAGAAAATCGTATGGTTTGCGCCTATGCGTTTGCAGTAAGTGAACAAAACGCAGACTGCGGTACCATTGTAACGGCTCCTACTTGTGGCTCTTGTGGCGTTGTTCCCGCGGTTTTAAAGTATATGCAAGACAAGAACGGATTTAGCGACAACGATATAATTAGAGCGCTAGCGGTTGCGGGACTCATAGGTAACGTCGTTCGCACAAACGCATCTATAAGCGGAGCAGAAGCGGGTTGCCAAGCGGAAGTGGGTACTGCTTGCTCAATGGCGGCAGCAGCTCTTGCAGAACTTTTCGAAATGGGTATTGACCAAATAGAATATGCGGCAGAAATATCTCTTGAGCATCATCTAGGACTTACTTGTGACCCTGTTTGCGGTCTAGTACAAATTCCTTGTATTGAAAGAAACGCTGTTTCCGCGATGCGCGCTATCAATGCGCTTTCACTTGCTAACTTCCTTTCCGACAGCAGGAAGATAAGCTTTGATATAGTTGTAGAAACAATGTATAGAACAGGTAGGGACCTTTCCGAGCATTATCGTGAAACGTCTGAAGGTGGCTTGGCAAAACTATATAAGCACAATTAAGATTGCTATAATCATTAAAAAGTCAACAAAAACAAAGAAAGCGTCCAACAGGACGCTTTTGTCATTGGTGGACCCGAAGGGATTCGAACCCTCGGCCTCTCGGATGCGAACCGAACGCTCTACCATCTGAGCTACGGGCCCACGACTTTTGTATTATAGCACTTGGGAAAGTGTTTGGCAAGAATATGAAAAGAAAAAGCACTCGTTTGAGTGCTTTTTCTTTTGGTGCGACCGAAGAGACTTGAACTCCCACCTCATTGAGACTAGATCCTAAGTCTAGCGCGTCTGCCAATTCCGCCACGGTCGCATATATTAGGGGAGTGGATCCCCATTTGGTGATCCATCGGAGATTCGAACTCCGGACACCTTGATTAAAAGTCAAGTGCTCTACCGACTGAGCTAATGGATCATATGATGACTAGCAATGTATCGGGCAAATTTGGTGGCAGGGGTGGCAGGATTCGAACCTACGAATGCGGGAGTCAAAGTCCCGTGCCTTACCGCTTTGCGACACCCCTATAACGCTTGGGGTGAGTAGTGGGACTTGAACCCACGACCTCCAGAGCCACAATCTGGCATTCTAGCCACCTGAACTATACCCACCGCGTTTATTGCGAGTCATCTAATTGTTAAGTTGCCCGATGTTTTTTGGTGAACCAGGAGGGATTCGAACCCCCGACCTACGGCTTAGAAGGCCGTTGCTCTATCCTACTGAGCTACTGATCCGCAGTTTGGAGCGGGTGATGGGAATCGGACCCACGCAACCAGCTTGGAAGGCTGGTGTTCTACCATTGAACTACACCCGCAGAAAGTCTTGCTATCTGCACGCGCTTAATAAGTATAACCACTCAAAAAAGTTTTGTCAAACAAATTTTTATAATTTACCACACCTTTTTTAAAAATATTTTTGACGGCGAGAATAAGAATTTATAAAATTTTTGCATTGACTTATCTTATATTAGATAGTATAATTATTTTGTATGTATTATTATATATAATAAGCATTGTTTTAGGAGACTTTCATTATATGAATGCAAGAGAAATAGTGGAACAAATTAAAATAGTTCCCGTAGTTAAAATTGATAACTTGAATGATACGTTGCCTTTGATGAAGGCGCTTTGTGATGGCGGTATACCGATAGCGGAAATTACATTCCGTACGGCTTGCGCGGGGGAAGCGATAAAATTGGCATCGGAAAACTTTGGTGACAAGATGCTTGTTGGCGCAGGTACCGTAATAAACGCAACCCAAGCAAAACTTGCAGTAGAAAACGGAGCGAAGTTTATAGTATCTCCCGGATTTGCGAAAGAAATAAGCGACGTATGTAACGAAGCGTGCATAACTTATATTCCCGGATGCGTTACTCCTACTGAAATTATGGCGGCAATCTCTTGCGGACATAAGATAATCAAGTTCTTCCCCGCATCTAATTATGGTGGAGTACAAACTATAAAAGCATTAAGCGCTCCTTTTGGCGATATAGTATTCATTCCAACTGGTGGAGTAAATGCGTCTAACATAAACGACTTTTTGGCTGTAAAA
>JAZRAN010000081.1:0-2870 GCA_045634605.1 Candidatus Stercoripulliclostridium sp.
ACGTTTATGACAAAGTTGCCGTCGGACGCATATTGAATACTAACGCCCCTACGGAATCGTATATCTCCCACTATCCAACCACCGCCGTGCACGTTAAAAACAACGGGGTATTTTCCGTTTTCTCCTATTTTACTTTCGTCGAAAAGTAGGTCTAGTTTGCAAACTTCGGCTTGATTTTCATCATATACGACGTCGTTAATTTCCGTAACGCTCGGACACTTTAATCCATTTGCCCCTTTGTGCTTAATAAGGTCGTCGATATAAAAGACTCTTCCCAGTAAAGACATATTACTTCCCCCTTCTTATTAATCTTACGCTCATTGGCTTAACAAAAATTCTTGCTTTGCCCCTTTTGGTTTTTATTTCTTTTCCGCTCCATACGTCGAAGATTTTTTCTCCTTCGCAAGCGTTAATTCGTATCGTTTTCGGCAATCCACATCTTGCGATATTAAAGTGGCTTTCGTACTCTTTGTTTTCTACTTTGGCTCCCCAAAGTTGATATTTATCTTTATCTACGACTATTCTGTTCTCGGTCGAATTTTGGTTTATATCTATAATTTCTTTTTGCTTAAAATACTTCAAGTCGTTCTCTTTACTTTCCGGAAGATGTCCTCCCATCATAAGCGGAGAGCGCATAAAAGCCCAAAGCGTGAGCATCATTTCTTTTTCATTTTCGGTTAAGCGAGAATCTCTTTCTCCGCCGAAACCGCCACATTTTAGCAGTCGTCCTATCGGTAGCATATCGCAATCGGGATAATGCCCGCTTCCTATGAAAGGCGCCCACTTTTTTGCTATTTGAAAAATATCTCTCAAGTGCCGGGTGTCATCCCATACGTCGTCTTTAATTCTCCAAGCATTCGAGTACTTTATGAAATGCTCCGCTTCTTCTATCGGCGCGGTTTCACTTGAAATTGCTCCCGGCGAAAGAGATAAAACCATTTCTCTCCCCGTTTTCATTATCGCCTTGTGGTACCCTTCCACTTCCTTTCTTCTTCCTAGAGTATAGGGGCGCGACGCATCGTCTAGTTTTATATAGTCGACCTCCCACTCTGCGTATTGCTCAAAAATAGAATCGAGAAATTCTTGAGCGCCCGCTTTATTCATATCCATACCTTTATTGTGATTTAGCCACTCGCAGTCTTCCCCGGAAATCACCATATCTGCAGTTATACCACCCGCGTCCTTTATGGGTAGTTTATATTCTACTGCTTGGCGCGGTATACCACGCATAAGGTGGATGCCGAATTTTAATCCCCTTTGATGACAATAGTCGGCAAGGTATTTGAAAGAGCCGTTTGCAGACGGGAACTTGGTAGGCGCGGGAATAGGTCTACCCCACTCGTCCAAACATAGTTCCACGTCGAATTTTCCGTTTTCGAATTTTTGACTCGGCGCGTAAATTTCGCCCTTTTTAGGATACGACCAACAAAAATCTACGATGCAATATTCCCACCCGTAGTCTTTAAGATTCTCGGCAATATAATCTACGTTCGCTTTGAATTCGTATTCGTCTACCGCGTGGCCAAAACAATCGTAACTATTCCAACCCATAGGTGGCTTTTGGGCAAAATCGTTTTTGTTCATAACTACTTTATCTTGCACTTTACGACGTTAACACTCCTTGGCCTTAGCGTTAATTTAACGCCGTTCACAAGGTCGATTTCGCTCATTTGCGGTAGTATTGTTTCTTGTGGCTCTCCAAAATACGAAAGTGTATTTCTTGCTTCGTCGTCATTGCAGTATAGTTCGGTTAGGGTTCCTTTTTCTTCTAGTTCGGCATCCGTAACAGAGAGTTCATAACTAACCGATTTTCTGTTTACGTTACTTACTTTTACGTAAATATACTCGTCGTCCGTGGTTACCGACGTAAACACTCCATCCTTTTCCGGCTCTTCCACGTTCAAGTACTTGGGGCCGTAATTATTGGCGTATAGCTCTTGCACGTGGTAGTTTAACGTCTTGAGCGTATATAAACTATTAAAGTTAATTAGGTTGTGCTTCCATTGCTCTCCGCCTACTCTACTAAAAAGCGGGGCGTAGGAACTTATGACTACTATATCTGCGTTTCTTTCTAAGCCTGTGAGATATGCGCCTTCGCTCAATGCGGAGTAATAATTATTAGGCATTGCCCTTTTGTTCCAAGGTTGGTTTGCAGCGTACTCGCCTAGGAAAATCCTATTCCTTTCTCTTGGGTACGAGTCATACATATTTGCATTTTTCACACACCACTCGGGAGTGCGATAAAAGTGATCGTCCACTATAACTTCCGGCCATTTGCCATCAAAAGCAGACCTTCTTTCTTCATAATTTTTATGTCCAAAACAGTCGAATCCTGCCGTCCAAATAACTTCTATTTGCGGATATTTATCTTTTACCGCTTTACGCATAACATCAAAGTTTTTATTGTACGTTTCGCCCCAATTTTCGTTACCTATGCCGATGATTTTTAGGTTGAACGGCTCGGGGTGTCCCGCTTCCGCGCGGAGTTTTGCCCAGTCGCTTTCTTCGGGTGATGCGTTAGCGTATTCTATAAGGGCAAGAATATTATTAAGCCTTCTATCAAATTCCGAGTCGCCTTCCATAACTTTTTCATCACATCTTCCTTGGCAAGCAAGACCTGCGTTTAATATCGGCAACGGCTCTGCGCCCAAGTCTTCGGCAAGTAGGAAATACTCATAGAAACCTATCTCGTTTGTTTGCATATACGACCTATCTCTTTGGGCTTCTCCCCAAAGATTATACTTTGCGCCACGCTTTTCTACGTCGCCTATCGTGATAGTCCAATCAAAACTATTGTCCAAAGAAAGTCCTTCCACCAAACAACCACCGGGGAAACGCACAAAACTCGGTTTTAGGTCGCGTAGCGCTTC
>JAZRAN010000082.1:0-1539 GCA_045634605.1 Candidatus Stercoripulliclostridium sp.
AATTATAGCACTTATTGTTTTTTTCTACAATTAAATTATGCGTGCACGCGTAAATAATTTACTTATTATTTGACTAACGCATATTTATATGTTATATTAAAATAAATAATTACGTCCATCAAGGAGTAGCAGATGAACACCAACATACCAGAGATTTTTGGCACACTCGTTTTTAATGACAAAGTAATGAAAGAAAGGCTTAGTGCAGAAATCTATAATGCTTTACAACAAACGATCGAAGAAGGAAAACCCCTTACCCTAGATATCGCTAACGTAATAGCAGGCGCCATGAAAGATTGGGCGCTAGAAAATGGTGCGACTCACTACACCCATTGGTTCCAACCCATGACGGGAATTACTGCAGAAAAACACGATAGTTTCCTTGACTTAAACAAGCAAGGAGAAGTTATTATGAAGTTCGGTGGCAAAGCTCTAATCAAAGGAGAACCCGACGCAAGCAGTTTCCCAAGCGGTGGTTTGAGAGCCACATTTGAAGCTCGCGGATATACCGCATGGGACCCCTCAAGCTATGCATTCATCAAAGACGGAAGCCTTTGCATTCCAACCGCATTTTGCTCGTATGGTGGAGAAATTTTGGACAAAAAGACTCCCTTACTGCGCAGTATGGAAGCCCTAAACAAACAATCTTTACGCATACTAAAATTGTTCGGTAATACCAAAACCACCAAGGTTAACGCAACCGTAGGCGCAGAACAAGAGTATTTCCTAATAGATAAAAAAGTAGGCGAAAGCCGTCTTGATATAGTTCACTGCGGAAGAACTCTTTTTGGCGCAAAGCCACCCAAGGGACAAGAAATGGAAGACCATTACTTTGGCGCTATTAAACCTAGAGTTTCCGAATTCATGAAGGACTTGGACGATAAGCTTTGGAGACTTGGAGTACTTTCCAAGACTAAACATAACGAAGCCGCTCCCGCTCAACACGAACTTGCGCCGTTGTTCACAACCGTCAATCTTGCGACCGACCAAAATCAATTGACTATGGAGCTCATGAAGAGCTTGGCCCAAAAACACGGCATGATTTGCATGCTACACGAAAAGCCCTTCGAAGCAGTAAACGGTAGCGGTAAGCATAACAACTGGTCGCTTTCTACCGACAATGGTATCAATCTACTAGAGCCCGGCGAAACCCCGTATGAAAACGCTCAATTTTTGTTGTTTTTAACGGCAGTTATAAAAGCCGTAGACGAATATCAAGAACTCTTACGCCTTAGCGCCGCAAGCGCAGGCAACGACCATCGTCTAGGCGCAAACGAAGCGCCACCTGCAATCGTTTCTATCTTCCTTGGCGACGAACTTACCGATATATTGGAAGCGGTACAACATCACGCAACCTACAAGGGCAGAAAGAAATCAAATATGCAAATAGGCGTATCCATGCTCCCTTCTTTCCCGCGCGATACTACGGACAGAAATAGAACGTCTCCCCTTGCATTTACCGGTAATAAGTTTGAGTTCCGTATGTTGGGCTCCAGCTTTAGTATTGCTTGCACAAACTACATAATGAACACGATAGTC
>JAZRAN010000083.1:0-2210 GCA_045634605.1 Candidatus Stercoripulliclostridium sp.
CTCTTCTTCTCTCGTTGCTATTGCCGTATCCTTTGGCGTAAGCATTTCCAACAAACTTTCCAAAAAGCGTGAGCTTGCGTTGTTAAAGAGCGCTATCAAAGAAGACAAGAGCGTTATGGATGGATGCGGTAAGAGTGGACTTTTGCCCGTTTTTGATAATATTTTCTCTATTATCAATAAAATTAAGGGATTTATGAGCAAAAATGAAACCATCTCCGTTTGGGCTATCCGCGGAGCAGTTTTAGCTATCGCAATAGTGTTTATTGCCATAGGAATAGTAAACGGCGGTATGGACGACGTCTTTGCGAAAGCCGTTAGAATTTGTACTGAATGTATAGGATTGGGTTAAAATATGAAGGCAAAAGAATTTTTTAAGAACTTGTATAACAAAATAGAAAAGTATTTGCCTTCAAGAAGAAGGTTGATACAAATATACTCTATGCTCCTTTTTAACGCAAACATAAAAGGTTTCGTTACGGGTACGATTTATCAAGGACCGCTCAAAAATATGTGTACTCCCGGCTTGAATTGTTATTCTTGCCCCGGCGCAGCTTTGAGTTGTCCCTTAGGAGCATTACAAAACGCGCTAATAGCAAGCGATAAACGCGCGCCTTACTTTATGGTGGGTATCGTCATCCTATTCGGTTTCCTATTTGGAAGATGGATTTGCGGTTTCCTTTGTCCCTTTGGTCTAATACAAGATTTGGTATATAAGATTAAATCTCCCAAAATTGCAAAGGGTGGCGTTACGAGAGCGTTGAGCGGTCTAAAATACGTATTTTTGCTCGTTTTCGTAATAATTCTTCCGCTTATGTTTGCTATGGAAGGACAAATTATCCCCGCTTTCTGTAAGTACGTTTGCCCTGCAGGCACCCTTGGCGGAGCGATAGGACTTCTTTCACACGCTAACAACGTAGACCTACTCCCCCTACTCGGCGGACTCTTTACTTGGAAGTTTGTAGTACTTGTAGTAGTCCTTATTACTTGCATATTCTGCTACCGCGCTTTCTGCCGTTTTATTTGCCCCCTAGGCGCTCTATATAGCCTATTTAATAAGATTAGTCTAGTCGGCATAACTTACGACAAGAAAACGTGCATAGACTGCGGAAAATGCGTAAGCCATTGTAAAATGGATATAAAACACGTTGGCGACCACGAGTGCATAAGTTGCGGTGAGTGTATCTCCGTATGTCCTACTAAGGCTATTTCTTGGAAGGGTGGAAAAATTAAACTCCACGCAAACGAAATTGGCGCGCCCGCCGTTGTAGAAAGCGAAAAGGAGATAGAAAACAATGATTAAGAATAAGAAACTCATATTAGAAATCATCGTTGCCGTCCTAATGGTCGCGCTCCTTACAGGCGCTCTCGTTTACTATAACGCAATAGATAAACTTCCCCCATCCGACTTTGAGCAAGGCGGTGATGATACCGGCTCAACCGATAACGGCGGAGATAATGGCGGTGGCTCTAACCCCGGCTTTGTTCTCCCCGGCAATCAACCGGGCAATAGATGTCCTACCTACGACCTAAGAAACGTTTTTGGCGGTGGCACTACCAATACGGAAAGCCTAAAGGGAAAGGTTGTAGTTATAAACTTTTGGTACACGACTTGCGGTCCCTGCGTTGCGGAGCTTCCCTATTTTAACCAAATCGCAAACACCTACTCCGATGACGTAGCAGTCGTTATCGTACACGCAGCTTTTGATGAAGATACTACTGGTGGATACATAAACGAAAACTACCCTGGCACCAAAATGATAGCGGTTTTCGATGAAAAAGTACCAAATCAAAGCGATTATTACTACAAAAAGCTAGGTGGAAAAGGCACCTATCCTATGACCGTAATACTCGATAAGGAAGGCATTGTAACTCACAACATTAAGACTTCCATACATAGTTACGATGAACTTGACGGATACGTTCAAACAGCCCTTTCAAAATAGTGTACCGATAAAAATAAAACGCACTCGATTGAGTGCGTTTTTTTGTTGTTATATCGTCTTATTACGCGCCTTTTACCGCAAAGCTTACGCCTTCTAGGAAAGCGGGGTCATCCCATTCTTTTGCGGAACTAACAACCATTTCTATTACGTCGTTTGCAACTACTTCAAAAGTTCCGGAAGAAATGTCGGTAAAGTTGCCGTTTACGTAAACTTGTATGTCTGCGTTGTTGTTGATTACTTGAATAGTCATAGTTTCTATCGTTGCGG
>JAZRAN010000084.1:0-7076 GCA_045634605.1 Candidatus Stercoripulliclostridium sp.
AAACAAACACTCCTTTAAAAAGCTTCCTAGAGAAATTTATTTAGTTTTATTTTCTACTCTATTTAATAGTGTAGGATTCCTTAGAAGGATCTTTTTCTACCATATATGCGTTCTTCTTTGCGCACAAGGGAAGAATTAAGAGAATAATAGATGCAACTAAAGATACTACTACGCCAATACCCATAGAGAGAACTGCGCCGTTGGTATTCATTAGATAATCTACGATTTCCTTTCCGCCTTCAGCTTGGTATGCAAGCATGCCAAGAACTGCTACGAGAATAGAAAGAATAATGTTGATTATAGCAAGAGTGCTTACGCATCTGGGGGACTTGCCTTGAGCAAGTTTAACTATGTACTTGATAACCAATGCTAGGAATAGGATTGCGATAACAAGTACTACGAAGGGGAGAATAGAAAGAACTATTTTACCCATAGCATCGTCTTTGACGTTTGCAAAAATATCGCTATACTTTGCTTCGCCCAAACCAAGAACTGCCATAATGCCAAGAACTACTTCATAACCTGCATAGTTAGCAGCGGCTCTTGCGCCAAACTCTAGTCCATTGACTACGCTTAATACAAGAAGTCCTACTAGACCTATTAGAGCAATGATTATAGCAACGATGCTAATGCCCTTATAGGGTTTGCGGATATAAACGGGAGCCTTGGGAGCTGCTTGAGGTTCAACAGGTCTAGAATACGGATCGTATTGTAGAAGGGGTTGATTTTGTGAAGTATAGGGTACCAAAGCAATAGGTTGTACGATAGGCGGTAATTGAACGATACCGGAAGGAGTAGGTATAGCGTTATTTGCATTACCGGCTACGGGAGCAACTACGTCTTGTGATTTTCCTACGCAATATAGCGCGCCATCGGGACCTTGAACGGGTTGACCATTGGGTAGCGGAGGTACGCTAAATCCCAAATTATTTTGGTCTACTGCAACCCATCTGCCTGCGTCAACAGGCATGCTAGATGCGGGAGCGTTGTTTTCCATAATATTCTTATCCATAAAACTACCTCTTCTCATCATCTGTGGTTAGCATCGACTCTTGTTGACCTGCGTAAGGAACGAAAGCAACGGGTGATACTATCGGGTTGAGTTGGCAAATTGCAGGAGCAATTGCAACGGGTACCGGTGCGCTATGGGTTTGGGGACCATAATGCATAATAGGAGTATATGCTCTGCCATATTCATCAACGGAAGTATAGGTGGGAAGACCCATGGGCATACCATTACCTATTACTTGCAAACCGCTGGTGTTGGGCAACATCATATTTGCTGCAGGAATTTGTGCTGTGGGGAATGGACCAGCCAAAGGTTGCTTTACGGGAGCAACTGCTCTTTGGACGTTATCCATTGACGCTTGATAGCGACTGTTCTTTCTTTTTCTCATAGGAATCTCCTGTTACTATAGTATAAGGATTATATTAATTAGTAGTGATAAAACTAATTCTCTAATTATAATCCCCTACCCACTGCTTTCGCAGTGGGTGGGAATATAACGTTATTTAAATTTAATCAGATTGAATTAGTCTCTTTTTGCAAGATAAGCAATAAGTACGTTGATAAGGCTTAGCGCTGCAACAGCATAGAGGCCGTAACCGATTTCGTATCCACCGTCGATAAGAACGAGTAGAAGAGCTGCGATAACTGCTACAAGACCTAGGAAAGTGGTGATTTGTGCGAATACGCAAGCGCCCTTTCTCTTAATTCTAATGAGAGATGCGATAAGGGTAAGAACTGCCATTACGGGAACAACTGCGATTGCTAGGTTAGCAAAGTTGGTGAAGTCCATGGTTTCTACAAGGTTCATGATGATAGCAAGACCACTTTCGCCATTGATGAGTGCAAGATATTCCGGAACTACCCAATTAGCAGCTACGTAGATACCAACGATAATGAGAGAGAAGATGCTTAGGAAAATAGCAGCGCAGCTAACCTTTTTCTTGGGAGCAGCAACAACTTCTTCTTCAACTTCTTCAACTTCTGCAACTTCTTCTTCATCGTCAAACATGTAGAGAGGTTGATCTTGGGTTGAGTAAGGTACGAATGCGATGGGCTGAATGATAGGGGTAAGTTGTACAGCCTTAGCGGGTTGAGCTACCGGAGTGGTTTCGGTTTCTTCAGTAGCGGGAGCAGCGATTTTGTTTTTCTTTTCGCTCTTTTTTGACATGGTTCAATCCTCCTGAATAAAGTTTTTTATTTTTTTAAGTTGTGAAACTTATTTTCACCTAATTGATTTAATATACTAATCTTCGTAGTATTCTTCGTCGTCAAATTGCGCTAGAGGTTGCATTTGAGAGCTGTAAGGTACAATCGGGATAGGTTGTACTACAGGAGTGAGCTGAATAAAATCAGCGGGCTTTGCTACGGGAACGGGAGCACAATTGTTCATTACACGGAAAGTAACTCTGGGCTTAGCGTTCTTTCTAGCTTGTTCTCTTGCAAGGGCTTCTTGTTCGGCTTTCTTGCTCTTTCTTGACATTGTCGTATCCTCCTACTAATCTATTGGGCTTATTTGTCGAATATGCTATAAGGTACTTTCTTTCTTGCAAAGAAGGAGAGTATCAATATTACGATGGGAATGATTAGGACTATGAGTAGTCCGTATCCTGCTACCATAGTTAAAGGTTGAGCAGTAGTTTCGGGATCAATTGCCGTTGCGGGCGCTCCATTCAATGCGCCGGTTAAGAATCCCATGATTTGACTAAAATCAATAACGCTGGTTGCGGTGCCGTCTTCCAGTAGCATGGGGTTGCCCATATAGTTACCCATTGCCGCCATACCGGCTATCAATGCTGCAACGCCACCTAGTAGCATTACGATGCTCATAATTCCAAAACCTTTATAGATTCTTCTACCGAAAAGGCTAAATAATGCGATTAGGAATATTATGATAGCGAATACTGCGCCTAATACCAATACGATGGGGAAATAAGTCCAAGCCATAGATGCGATTGAAGTCATGCTATCTGCTTCACGAGCTTCATCGGTAATAACGGAAGTGCTTACTTGGGGCGGGAAAGTAGGAACTACTTCTTCTTCAACGTCAGCTTCGCCCTCTTCTCCTTCTTCGCCTTCGGTTACTTCTTCTTCGGTTTCGCCTGCAGCTTCTGCAACGATATCATCGCCTTCGGTTTCGCCTTCTACTTCTTCGCCCTCGCCTTCAGTTGCGGTTTCGGGAGCAAGTTGTAAGAGCGTGCCATCATAAAATGCGGAAAGGCTTTCGCCGTCTTCACCGGTACCCATATCTACGCCAAGTACGTTCTTGAGCGCGCCAAAGATGGGGTCGATGAATGAAACGTAAGCAGAAGTATCAACGTATGACTCAATTATTGCGTTACCATCTTCATCAAGCTCGCCGGTTTCGACGTCAAGACGTTCATCCAAAGGAGTCAAGTCGGGTTGAATCAAAAATGAAGTATATTCGGGAAGAATGCCCAAATAGTTCATAGCGAACACGCCTACCCATACCAATGCAAGTAGCATAATTACAAAACAAACACCCCTACGCATAATAAAGAAATAATCTCTTTCTCTGCGTCTGTTCTTCTTTACGGGAACGGGTTTTTCTTGTTTTTTGGGTTGAGCGGGTTTTTGTTGGGGTCTACGAGCACCAGCAGACATACCTGCGTTATAACGTACTGCATAGGGATCAGCGTATTGAACGCCACCTTTTACGGGACGCGGTGCAGCGCCGGGGCGTTTTGCGCCAGCGGGAGCAACTTTAGTTTGTTGTTTTTTTGCTGCCATATTCCCTCCAGGAGTTCTAATTTATAATTATAAATTATGCAATTATAAATAGTATATCTAGTTTACCATAGGTAAAGATATATTTCAAGTCCTTTTTTGAAAATTTTTTGCCAAATTTTCACATACTTTACACAAAAAAAAGGCGCAAGCCAAATTGCGCCTTTTTATCAGGTACTTTTAATGTTTTTATAGTCTTAATTACGCCCTATTATTCGTAATCTTCGTCATCAAAACCGTCGTCATACATTGCAAGGGGTTGCAATTGAGAGCTGTAAGGTACGAGCGGGATGGGTTGAACGATGGGAGTAAGTTGGATGTAATCCGCAGGTCTTGCTACGGGAACGGGACCCTTGTTTATCTTTTGCCAACTTGCGCTAGGACCTCTCTTAGCTTTAGCTGCTCTTGCAGCTGCTTCTTGTTGAGCTCTTAATTCTGCTTCTCTCTTCTTTTTACCGAACATAGTTTTAATCTCCTTTATTGAACCTTTTTCTTGCTACGGAAAGCGAATAAGCTCGCAACCAAAGCAAGAAGAGATAGTACCGTCATAATTAGGTAACCATAACCTACTTGTAAAGGCGCCGCAGGTGCCATTACGTTTACGAATAGCATAATGCTACCGAATTCCAAACCGCTCCACATAAATCCGCAGAATATACCCACTATGGAAAGCGCGAGCATAAGCACGGAGCTTAGTATGAACAACTTTCTTCTCTTTGGCGTACAAAGGGAAATAAAAGCGCGGATGAAGAATATTAGAGCTATAACGACTCCAAGCGCTAAAGCAACGGGAAGAACGTAATATGCTATCATATTCATCGTTTCCGCGCCGTCTATTAACGCCAAACATTCATTATAGAAATAGTAGTCGCCTTCTATTGAGTCGCCCATAAACATTTTGGCAAAACTCATAATTATATCGTCCAGACCAACGTTGGTAGTAACGTATTCATACGCAACGTCGCCGTTTTCAATATCTTCTAGCGTTGCGCCTTCCGGAATAACTTCTTCTACTTTTGTAAACATATTAAAGTAGGAGTTATACTCGTCGAGCGCTTCTATTTGCAAGAAACTCAAAGCCCCTACTACTACGTAGAGAAGAGCGAAAAGCATTACTAGGAATACCATAAAACCGCGTCTAGCTCTCTTTACGGTGCCCTTAGTGCGTTGTCTCTTGACTTTTTCTTTTCTTACTTTCTTTCCTTGATTTTCGTTTACCGCTTCTTCGGGCTCCGCATCAAAATACGAACTCATAATGGGAGCGCGGTAATTGGATGGAGTTTGAGCAGGCTTACGCGCTGCGCGAGACTCACAATATTGCTTATAGTACGGCGACGACATATCGCGTTTGCTTACCAAATATTCATTTGAACGGTCAGCCATAACATTCCTCCGTCAAGTTTATTTTGGTTACGTTACGCACGTACGAGCGTGCTAACGACAATATTATTACTATTTAGCGCAATCGCAACTCTTTGCTCTGGGAGAGCAAGCGCAAACGATAAGGTGTACGAGAGCGGGAACGATACCTGCAACTATACTCAAAATATTAGCCATAATATCGTTCTTGATGAAGTCCGCTAAAACGTCCATGCTTACGACGCGATTGTTTGCAATAAAAATACTTCCTGCAAAGCTTACCAAATAAGCTACGATATACAATAGACCGATAATCCAGCCACGGCACTTGCACTTTCCTGCAATTCTTACGGATGCGTGGATAATGCCCGCTAGACCAACAACTACCATTGCGATCGTGCCACCAACAAAGAGAATATCAGCGGTGGTTGCAAAGGATAGCATATTGCTCATATAAATACCAACTGCGCTCAATACGGCGAGTCCGAAAAGAATAATAGAAAGGATGAGAGCGCCTATACCAAAGCCCTTAACTTTCTTTGCTTTATCTTCGCATTCACAAACGGGAGCGGTTTCTTCTACCGGCATATTTGCTTGAGCTTGTAGTCTTGCAGCAAGTTCTTCCGCTTCGCGTTGAGCCTTGATAGCTGCAAGTTCTTCGGGAGTGTAGGGTTGATATCTATAAAGTTGGTTGGGGTTATATTGACGAAGGGGATACATACTGTCAACGTAGGGAACTACTACGAAGGGTTGAGTAATAGCGCCTGCTTGACCGCCAACGGGCATAACGTTTTGGATGATGGGGGTAACGGGTTGTTCTGCTTGAACTACCGGTTCTTGTACGGGCTCTTGAACGGGTTCTTGTACGGGAGCTTGTACTTCGGGTTCTGCTTGAACGGGCAAAGGAGCTACCAAAGTTTCCGCAGCTTCCAAGTTCATGCTCTTGGATTCATTAATGCGTTTGAGCGCAGTAACGTATTCACTTCTGGGACGGGGCTTTCCGCAACGAGTACATTTGTCTTGGTCAATGCGGTTGATGCTTCCGCAAATTGAACAAACGTAGGTTATTCTTGATTTGTCAAGCGTCGCCATAGAATCTCTGTCAAAATCTTTTTGAGCGTTCTCAAGAGCTTCCGCAATAACAACGTTATCGTCGGCTACACTTGCTCCGCAACGAGCACAAAAACGGCTACCGTCGGTATAAACTTCGCCACATGCCTTACATTTTGCCATATCCACTTCTCCTTAAAACGAGTACGTAACCCGCGTATTAAAGTCTAGTCGCGTATTATTATACAAGATAAAAACGTAAAATACAATACCTTTGCCAAAATTTATTTGACAAATTTTCACAATTTCGACACATTTTTACCTTAATTTTACACACAAGTATAAATGCGCGCCTTTAGCACGCATTTATGACTTGTTTTTATTTATTGAAAGTATCTTTTAGCGATACAATGCGGTAGAAACGACTTACGCCATCCTTTTTGCCCGCATATTTGTAATACGCTTGACGCATAAACTGATAACTCTTGCCTACTTCACCTTCATCAAGATACAATTCGCCCTTTGCGCCCTTGACGATTTCCAGCGAATTAGGATTCAATCTATCGTTAAAGTCGGTAATTTCATCGGTTGCATCAACAAGCAAACTTTCATACTTATAGAGTTCGCAATCAACCGACTTTTCACAAGATACCCATTGTACAGTACCCTTGACTTTTATACCTGCGTTAACTCCACCGGAAGCGCTGTCTTCTATGTATTCGCAATGCAAGCAAACGGGGGCGCCGTTTTCGTCAAGTTCAGTAGAAATATGACGCAAGATATAAGCTCCGCGAAGACGTATCATTCCGCCTTCCACCAAGCGCTTATACTTAGGCGGAGGAACGAGCGCAAAGTCCGTATCTTCAATGTAAATTTCTTTCGTCAAAACCACTTTATGGGTTCCCGAATTCTC
>JAZRAN010000085.1:0-2451 GCA_045634605.1 Candidatus Stercoripulliclostridium sp.
GTTGCGTTAGCAACCTGGCGAAAGCAAAATGCAAAGCATTTTGAGTTTTTAACAAGATTCACATATTTATGTGACATTATGTTTATATACTTCAACCATTAGGGCAAGACATTCTTTCGCGTTCCCCATGGAGGTGCGCAAATGAATTACCAACGTAGTCGAACAAAGACGAATGATTTTCCCATTAGCTTTAGGTAACGGGTGCGGAAGTTTGCGTAAGCAAACCTGGCGAAAGTGAACGCTTTGCGTTCAAGTATATTACAAGACTATCGTGATTTACGAGTATAGTGTTATTGAAAGTTATCATAAGAACGAGATAGCCTTTCGCGTTCCCTGTGAGTGAAGGATTAAAAACACGCTTGCAAAAATTAAGGTTTTTGTCTATAATATAAGTATGGATTTTAGAGAGAAGTTAAAAGATTTACCACTTAGCCCTGGCGTATATTTGATGTTGGATGAATTCCAACAAGTTTTGTACGTGGGAAAGGCTAAAAACCTTAGGAATAGGGTAAAGAGTTATTTTCTTAATTCTAGTACCAAGACGGAAAAAACTATGCTTCTCGTCCAAAAAATTCGTGATTTTAGGTATATTGTTACTTCAAGCGAAGTAGAAGCTTTGGTGTTGGAAAACAACCTAATAAAACAATATAAGCCGTATTATAATATACTTTTAAAGGATGATAAGAGTTATCCATATATCAAAATAAAGATGAGTGAAGAGTATCCGAGAGTGGAAATTACTAGGCGGTTGCGCGCGGATGGTAGTAAGTATTTCGGACCTTATATGTTAGGCCTTTCTATAAAGGATACTATGGAGTTAATTCATAGCGTTTTCCCCGTTAGAAGTTGTGCCGGCGACCTAAAAAAGAACAAACCGCAAAGGGAGTGCCTTAACTATCATATAGGAAGATGCCTTGCCCCTTGCACGGGTAGAGTTTCCAGCGCTGAATATAAGGAAGTAATAAAGAAAGTTATGTCATTCCTTAGCGGTAACGATAAAGAAGCTAAGAAGATATTGGAAGAAAAACTAAATAGGGCAGTTGAGCGTGAAGAGTTTGAACTTGCAATAAAGTATCGTGATAGTTTGGAGTTATTGGAAAAGCTTGTTAGAAAGCAAAACGTGAACCTTCCTAAAGACCTTAACGTTGACGTTTTCTCGTATGCAAACAACGGTCTTTACGGAGTAATAAATTATACAGTTGTTCGTGGTGGAAAGGTTGTAGGTAGCGAAAATTCACCCATCAACGAAGCGTGTGAAGCGGAAGAAGTGCTTTCGACTTACGTTATGCAATTCTATGAAAAAAATCCTATTGTTTGTGATGAAATTTGTCTATCTCACGAATTGACTTTTAGCGCAGAGTTGCAAGATTACCTATCATACGTAAAAGGAAGCAAGGTAAACGTACATCATCCCAAGGGTGGCGTAAGATTACAACTCACTACGTTGTCTCTTAATAATGCAAGCGAAAATCTAGCTAAAACGGTAACTAAAATTGCAACAACGGAAGCCTTAACTCGTGGAGCCGTAGAACAACTTAAGGAATATCTGGACTTGCCAAAACCGCCTAAACGCATGGAGTGTTACGATATTTCTAACATATCGGGAACGGATAAGGTTGCTAGTATGGTAGTATTTATCAATGGTGAGCCGGCGAAGGAAAGGTATCGTAGGTTTAAAATAAAAACCGTTGTTGGCAGTGATGACTTTGCATCTATGAGAGAAGTTTTAACAAGGCGAGTCAAGGAGTTTTCTAGCGGAGATTTATCGTTTTCCGAGATGCCCGACTTAATTATAGTGGATGGTGGAAAAGGTCAACTAAGCTCTGCGGTTAGCGTGTTAGAAGGGAAGGATATTAGCGTAGTAGGACTTGCTAAACGAGAAGAAGAGATATTCAAACCCTATATAAGCGAGCCGTTTATTTTGCCAAGAGATAGTTTGGCCCTAAAACTTTGTCAAAGAATAAGGGACGAAGCGCACAGATTTGCTATTACTTACCATAGGAAGTTGCGTGGCGAAAGGCAAACTCGTTCTAATCTAAAGAATATTCCCGGCGTGGGCGAAAAGAGAGCAAGAGCGCTTTTAGCATACTTCAAAAAGGTAGAAAATATTGCAAGCGCCGAAGTGGAAGAAATAATGAAAGTAGAAGGTTTTGGATTGGAAACCGCTCAAGCGGTCAAAGCCTATTTTGGAGATGAAGATGAAGTATAAACTAATTGTATCGGATTTTGACGATACTATGGTGGATGACGCGCAGGTTGTAAGCGAAACAACTATCCAAGCAATACGCGACTACGAAAGTCGTGGCGGAAAGTTTGTTTTTTGTACGGGTAGGATGATTTCCGCTATATTACCGCATGCAAAAAAGCTAGGGTTAAAAGGAGAAATCATAGGGTATCAAGGCGCCGTTGTTGCGGATATAGAAAGTGGTAATTTTTTGCTTGAGCACGCTA
>JAZRAN010000086.1:0-21968 GCA_045634605.1 Candidatus Stercoripulliclostridium sp.
GATTCCATAATTGCGGTAATCTATTTTGCGAATCAAATTAGATTGTGAGTTAAATACGTCTAGCATATCCATGCTCAAATCCAATTGCTCTTTACACGGCTTACCGCGCGACATGTCTAAACTTAGATTCATTGCCTTGAACTCAGCATATCTACTTTTTTCTTCACTTAATAATTTTGATAATTCTTCAACTGATAAATTCTTATACATTGCTTGTCCCCTATTGCTTGTCTTCGTCTTTTGAGCGTACTACTATTTTCACCGGTGTGCCACTAAAATCAAACGCCTTTCTTAATGAATTTTCTATATATCTCTTGTATGAAAAGTGCATAAGTTTGCCGTCGTTAACAAACATAACGAAAGTTGGAGGGTTTGTGGACGGCTGAGAAGAATAGAATATCTTCAATCTCTTTCCGTTATGCGTAGGCGGTTCATTTACTGCAATTGCATCGCCTATTACGTCGTTTAGAACGCCGGTAGGTATTCTTCTAGACGCATTTTCATACGCTTGCATTGCGGTATCAAGAACAGTATTGACACGCTTGCCGGTAAGCGCAGAAATGAAAACGGTCTTAAGATAGGTCATAAATTTTAATTCCGTTTGAAGTTTTTCGGTAAATCTATTGACCGTATACGTATCTTTTTCTATGAGGTCCCATTTATTCATAACGAGTACGCTAGGTTTACCCGCATCGTGAACAAGACCACAAATTCTAATATCTTGTTCGGAAAGCATTTCCATACTATCAACTACTATTAGTACTATATCCGCTCTGCGAATAGCAGAAATAGAACGTATTACTGAATAATACTCAACGTCTTCTTCTACCTTGCTTTTTTTACGAATGCCCGCGGTATCTATTAAGGTGCACTTTTGGCCGTTATATTCAAAAGGCGTATCGATTGCATCCCTTGTTGTGCCAGCTATATTGGAAACGATAACTCTTTCGAATCCTAGCAATTTATTGGTTAGAGATGACTTTCCGCTATTGGGCTTACCAACTATGGCTATCTTTATGGTTTCTTCTTCCGCATCAGCATCATTTCTTTCAAAGTTGGCGCATACTGCATCAAGAAGGTCGCCTAACCCTAAACTTTGCTCTGCCGATATTGCCATAGGCTCGCCCAAGTTGAGCGCCCAAAAATCGTGTATGACGCTATCATCTTTGCCATCCACCTTATTGACGGCAAGTACTACGGGCTTGTTTGTACAACGCAACATTTGCGCTACGTCATAGTCATCCGACATAATGCCTGTTTTACCATCGACAAAAAATAGTATTACGTCGGCAATATCTAATGCGAGCTCTGCTTGGCGACGAATATGCTTCCACATTTGGTCTTCGCTCTTGAGTTCTATACCGCCGGTATCTACCATGGTAAAATTGTAACCACACCATTCTACGTCAACGTAAATGCGGTCACGTGTAACCCCGGGCATATCGTTTACGATAGAAACCCTACGTCCTGCCATTTTATTAAAGAAGGTAGATTTACCTACGTTAGGTCTACCCACTATTGCTACTACTGGTTTTGCCATATTATTACTCCATTTCTTCCACGTGTTTTACTACTTTGACAACCTTAACACCACGCAAAATAGGTTTGCCCTTAGTGTCTTTACGCTCTATGCGTATGTCTTCGGTATCAACTTCGTGTATATTATTTTCATTGTCTATAAACGCTAACTTATATGGGTCTAATACTAGCGATGCAAACGCTACTTTATAAGGTTCTCCATATATATCTATAATTCTTAGTCCTTTACGGGCTCGCTTCATGGGGCTAAACTCTGATGCGATAACTTTCTTACCCGTGCCCTTATCTGTTACAACGATGATTTCTCCAAGGGGCATGTATGCATCATTTCCATCAGCGTCGGTACCTAGCTCGACTTCTGCTTGTCCCGCAAATACAACGTAGGCGTCTTTATTCAAGTTTACACCTATTACGCCACCCGCCATTCTACCATGCAAGGGATAATCATCCACTTCCGAGTTTACGCATTGTCCATCGGACGTTACGAATACGATTGTAGAATTTTCTTTAACGATTTCCACGCCTATTACTTCGTCATCATCCTTTAACGTCATTACTTGGTACGCATCTTTTGCAACAAAGCAATTGCGGAATAGCGTCTTTTTAACCATGCCATTACGAGTATAAATATAAACTTCTTCGTTTTCTACGCTGTCAAGATTTGCTGACATTACCGCAACAGCTTTTTCATCTTTAGACGCATACGCAGGATAAAGCGTATTCAAGCTATCACCTTTATCTTTCCATTGCTTTTCGTTGACCGCATTTACGTCTAACTTATAGCAATTGCCTTGTGAACCGAACACAAGTACCGTATGGTCTGGCTTAACTTCCTTGACGGCTCTTGTTAGACCATCTAATCCGCTAGATTCAACGTCGCGATTTGCGGATATGAAGTTGCGAGTAGATAGCACTCTAACGTTACCTTCATTACTTATTGTGACTATGCAACGCTTATTAGTACGCTTCGTAGGGTCGAATACTTGCGGTTTTACGTCAAGATCTTCTAAGCTATTTATGATAGTTGTTAGGCGCTTACATTTATACTTATCGCGAATTTCTTGCAATTCTTTCTTAACAACTTTGAATTGCTCTCTATCACTTGCAATAATCTTGGTAAGCTCTGCGATTTGCTTATTAAGCTCTTCTAGTTCGTTTTCAAACTTTTTAACGTCTAGCTTGTTGATGTTTCCAAGTTGCAAGCTGAGTATAGCTTCCGCTTGCGCGTCGGACAAAGCAAATCTTTCACGAAGTTTACCCTTTGCTTCCGTCCTTGTTGCAGCGCCACGGATTATGGCGATTACTTCATCGATATTAGGCATAATGATGCGGTAACCTTCTAGTACTTCCGCTCTCTTTTCCGCTACGCCCAAATCGTATTTGCTACGCTTATAAATAACGCTCTTTTGGTAATTTAAATAGTATTTTAACATCGGTATCAAACCGAGTTGACGGGGCTTTCCATCCGCGATAGCTACCATATTTACAGGGTAATTACATTGAAGGTCAGTATTCTTATAAAGACCATCAAGTACTCGCACGGCATCTTCGCCTTTTTTGAGTTTAACCACTATGCGAAGCCCTGTACCATCAGATTCATCAAACACGTCTACAACGTTTCCATATAGGTCTTTATTCTTCTCGCGAAGCTCATATATACGTTTGATAATCTTTTCTTTAGGATTAATACCCCATGGAACTTCCGTTATAACGATATTTTGAGAAGAACCTTCGTTTTCTATTTCCGCTCTACCACGAAGTACAACTCTTCCTTGTCCGGTTGCGTACATATTATGCAAATCAGGACCGCCTAGTAGGAATCCGCCGGCAGGGAAATCGGGCCCCTTGATAATGGTCAACAACTCTTCCAGTTTCATTTTAGGATCGTCTATGAGAGCAATACAACCGTCTATTACTTCCGTAAGATTGTGCGGTGGAATGTTCATAGAAAAACCTATAGCAATACCGGTTGCTCCATTTACCAAAAGATTGGGAAATCTTCCCGGTAAAATATCCGGTTCATCAAGAGTATCGTCAAAGTTTTTGGACCAAGATACCGTGTTTTTGTCTATATCGCGTAAAAGTTCCATGGTCAATGCTTCCAATCTAGCTTCGGTATAACGCATTGCCGCAGGACCATCGCCCATCGCTGTGCCAAAGTTGCCTTGTCCATCTACAAGAGGCATACGCATGTTAAAGTCTTGCGCCATTCTTACCATTGCGCCATATATGGAACTATCACCGTGGGGATGATATTTACCCATACAATCACCGACTATACGAGCGCTCTTTTTATACTCGCTTTGCGGACCCATCTTTAAGTTGTGCATGGTATAAAGAATTCTACGTTGAACAGGCTTCAAACCATCTTCTACCCTAGGCAACGACCTATCCAAAATGATGTGCTCGGAATATATCATCATAGATTCCGGCATAACCAATTCAATAGACTTTTCAAGCACGTTATTTTCTAAATTTAAGGTTAATTGTGTTCCTTTTGCCCTTGCCATCTTTAACCTCCGAATTTGGTTTTGAAGGTATCTACCTTATTAAAGTTTGCGTTTTCGTTGATGTAGTTTTGTCTTGCATTGGTATCATCACCCATCCACAAAGAAACCATCTTCGTCGCAGACTCAAAGTCATCTATAGTAACCCTGGTTAACGTTCTTGTACCGGGTTTGAGCGTAGTATCACGCAATTGGTCATAGTTCATTTCACCTAAGCCTTTGTAACGTTGCAAATGATACGCGCCCTTGACTTCGGAAAGAATTTTTTCTAGTTCGTTATCGTTGTACGCATACTTCTTGAATCCCGTCTTCTTCTGCTCGACCTTATAAAGCGGTGGCATACCAAGATATACGTGTCCTTCTTCTATCAAAGGACGCATATGTTGGTAGAAGAACGTAAGCAATAAGCATCTAATATGCTCACCGTCATGGTCCGCGTCTGCAAGAATTATGATTTTATCATACTTCAAATTTTTAATATCAAAACTCTTGTCAAAGTCCGTTCCCAAAGCATATATGATGGTTTGAATTTCTTCGTTTTGCAATATTGCCGTTCTATGACTCTTCATAGTATTTAGTGGCTTACCACGGAGTGGTAGTACCGCTTGGAACTTGGGGTCTCTACCTTGTTTTGCAGAACCGCCCGCAGAATCACCTTCTACTATGAATAGCTCGTTACGGCTATAATCACGACCAGAGCAAGAAGAAAGTTTGCCGGCAAGAACTTGACCTGACATGGAGTTTTTGGAACGAATAGCTTCCTTAAACTTCTTTTCTTCACTGCGCATTTTAGACGTGTTAACACCGATTTTAAAAATCATAGTGCCAAGGTCTTTATTTTTCTTTTCCGCAAAGAATAAATTGAGTTGTTCATAAACTAAACTATCAACCCAACCTTTAACTTCGGGATTGCCCAATTTCGTCTTTGTTTGACCTTCGAATTGCATATTTTGCATTCTTACGCTAATAACCGCAGTCATACCGTCGCGATAATCATCTCCTGACGGGGGCGTGTCTTTTGCTTTAAGAAGATTGTTCTTCTTTACAAACTCGTTAAGCGCCTTCGTGAAAGCAAGTTTAAAACCGGTTTCGTGCGTACCGCCTTCATGCGTAGGGATATTGTTTACGTAAGATATAATTTCATCTTCCGGCTTGTCGGTATATTGGATAGCAACTTGCACTTGGAATTTATTTTCCGGGTTTTTTGCTTCCACATAAATAACCTTTTCCGAACGCTTATTGTTATGCTCATTAACGCTTTTTACAAAGTCAACGATTCCGCCCTTGAAGAAATAACTCTCGAATTTAGGCTCACCGTCTTCGTTTATTCTTTGCATATCAGTAAACGTATAAGTAACACCTTTAGTCAAATACGCAAGCTCTCTAAGTCGTTTAGAGATAGTTTCGTGATTAAACTCAACCGTTTCAAAAACGGTTTCATCGGGCTTAAAAGTGATTTTAGTACCGCGCTTTTTGGTAGCTCCTACACATTCTAGGTCGCTTTGCGGAATACCGCTTTGGACCTTACGCGGAGAAACTATCTTTTGATAGCGTTGCGCGTACATTTTTTTATCTCTACATACCTCTACTTCCAGCCAATTCGACAATGCGTTAACAACAGCCGCGCCTACACCATGCAAACCACCCGAAAATTCGTATTCTTTATTATCAAATTTACCGCCTGCATGCAGTTGCGTAAAAATAAGCTCTACACCGCTCTTTTTATATTTGGGATGCTTATCTACCGGCATACCCCTGCCATTGTCTTCTACGGAAATAGAACCGTCCTTGTTCAAAACGACTTGAATAGTATCGGCATATCCATTAAGCGCTTCGTCAACAGAGTTGTCTACTATTTCCCACAAAAGATGGTGAAGTCCGTTAACGCCAGTAGTACCGATATACATACCCGGACGCAATCTGACCGCTTCAAGACCTTCCAATACTACGATATCGGAAGCACCGTAGCTTTGGGTAGATTTCTTGCTCTTGTCGTTATCCGCTTTGTTAATAGCCATTCTTTCCTCCAAAAGTTTGTAAAATATACAATATATAGTAGCATATATTAGTACTTAAGTCAATATTTTGTCTTTTATTTTTTATATAATAAAAAGGGATTGTCTTGTCCTATTTATAAGGCATAATACCTTATACCATGCGACGCCAATGCCCCATATCACAAGTTTTACCAATTTACTTTTCGCATTATTATCGCTGTGTTACATATAATAAAAGGTATGGCTACGTTAGAAATACTTTCGCTCAAAGATTCAAATGAGAAACTCCATAACGTTGAGTGGTTTAAATTCATAGATGAATTAAATACAACGAAAAAAAGCTACGTCAAATACGATAAGATTTATTTAGAATACCCCGATAAATCACATTCTTTTATCCTTGAAAAATTAAGTGATTCAATATGCGCTTATATGAAGTTTAGGTGTCTTAATTGGTTATTAAAGGATATCAAATTAGATGTTTATGACAAATATGCACTACTCGGAGCTCTCCTGTCCGTAGACAAAGATAATGATATAAAATACATTTTTCAATCCATTTTCAAACTAAAAATTATTTGCATAGAAAGCCTATTTGAATTGCGTCTATGCCCGCTCGTTGATAGTTGGGAGAGATTGGGCTTATTGGCAAAATCTTTAGTTGGTAGCATACACACAAAAAGTGAACTTTATGAACTCATAGCCTATTTTATGTCTAACTATGATAGGTGCGTGCGCCTCGTAATAACAGACTCTGAACCGGCTAAAATCATAATTAACGGAGAAGACATCCCGCCTTATTCTTTCACTGAATCAAGCGATTATAATTTACTCATTTCCGTAATGCGCGAATCCCCTACCAATATAGTCATTAAAAATCAAGACGTCCTTTCTCCCAAATTAATAGAAACATTTAGAGCCTTGGGGAAATAAAAAAGGAAGCTGTTTAGCTTCCTTTTTTGCTTTAGTATTTGAAAGAATTATAAAAGCTCCGAACTTGTTTCACCGGTTAACATATCGAATTGCAAAGTCTTACGTTCACCATTTTCCAAATATTTGATAGTAACGTAATCTTTGTCGGTGTATTCGGCAGAAATAATAATTGCTTGGGACTTATTAAATGCCTTCTTTATGATTTCTATCTCTTCTTCGCCATATCTACCTACGTCATCACTTACGAACAATACGTTACCAAATAGATTGTTAACCTTTGCAAGAAGTTTCTTTTGTTTCATAGTAAAGGTCAAATTAAAGTCGCGTAGGAAGAATACGTCGGGGTCGTTGCAGAATGCTCTACCATCAAGATGTCTGCGGAAAATGGTGTTTGTCATTGCATTTTGAGCAGAAGGCAGTTCTTGATTGATACCAAGCTTGTTGTAGAACTTTCCTTTATATTTTAGGTCAACGTCACAGCTAATGCGACATGCGTCTACAATGCCGAAACAAGAGCCCAAAGGCACACCACAACCAAGCAACAATTTATCCCCTACGCACTCACGCAAAAAGTCCATAGCTTCCGCCATAATTTGACCACGCGATTTGCCGTTTCTGGGATGTATGCATTGACTGTACAAGAAATCGAGCTTGACCATATCGTAGCCCCACTCGTTCAAAATGACATCAAAGAAGTTGCGCATATATTCTCTTGCGCCTTCGTTATAAATATCTAGAGTATAGGCGCCACCCCACGCAAATACGCCTTTAGCAAGCTTACCCTTAGAATTTTTCAACAACCAATCCGGATGCTCTTTCGTTAGTCTAGAATTGTGTTGAGCGCTAAACGGAGCAATCCATATACCCGCAAGATATCCTTCCTTATGAATTTCATCTGCTATATATTTCATTCCATTGGGGAATTTAGGTGATGGGTCTAGCCAATCGCCAACGTAGGGCTCGTAACCATCGTCAATTTGGAAAATACCAACGTGGTCCTTTACGCGAGAAATACCCTTTAAGTCACGAAGGATAATATTCTCATCTATCTTTTGGAAGTAATTGTACCAACTAGTATAACCCGCCATATGGTCGATTCTAGGCTTAGCGCAACCAAGATCTGCAAAATAAGCGTCAAATACGCTATCATACTCGCCAACGTACTTATTGACGTTAAGTAATTCATAACTATCTTGAGCGCTAATAGCTACGCCTTCTACGTCCTTTGCGATCGTAAACGTTCCTTCGTTCATATCTGCATAAAAAACAGTAAAGCCCGTACGCTCGTTTAGAGAACCATATAATTCAACTTTGCTTTCTTTTCTATAATAGGTGTAGGTAAAGCTATGGAACTTGCCAGAAGTTTTAGGATACTTTATAAAATAGTAATCCCCTGATAAAGCAGCAAGGTCAAACCCTGTCTTGGTTAATTTGGTTAAAGGGGTCAATCCCTTTTGCTTATCATCTACACATACTTCCCTAGACGTGGTCCACGCTTGATATCCATTAATATAAAACCTTTCACCCGTCTTTGTGGGATGCATATATTTTAATTCCACGGAAACAAGTTCTATGTCCTTTTTGGGAGTGATAACAAGCTTGACGTTTTCGGAAGAGCAAGTTTCTTCAATAGTATAATCTACGGTTTGGTATGATTCTTCCTTGATGATTTTATTGTCGCCTGCTAGCTTGTACTGAATGCATAATTTGCTTTCTTTCATTTTAATTCCTCCGAACTATTTACTAACTTAATTATTATATAATATAAAATAGTTTTTTGCAATACTCATTTTTAATTCTAGCACAATTGATACATGTATTCAATATGCTTTTAAACTTAATACAGTCTTAATGACATATTATTTTTAGGTTTGAATATTATGATGTATGTTAAAATTAAAAATTCATCCGCTTTTTATAATCTACGCAATAATTCTAGTAATCCAAAACCGCTATACGTTTTTGTTGACTAGTCTTCTTGCCGTTTTAATTCATGAAAGCGCTCACGCGCGAGTTGCGTATAATTTAGGATACAAAGTAGACGTAATCTCTTTACTTCCGTATGGAGCTATGTTAGGTTGCAAAGAGCCATTTTCCCGTGATGACTCAATTAAAATCGCCTTTGCAGGTCCTTGTAGCAACATATTACTTTGCACTGTTTTACTTGCGCTATGGTGGCTTTCACCGGAATTGTATGCGTTTACCAGAACGTTATTTAAAGCGTCTCTTACCATAGGCGCCTTTAATCTTTTACCCATTTTTCCACTAGATGGAGCCACGATATTAAAATCAATTTGCAAAAACGAAAAACGTATAGTCACTATACAAAAAACGCTGGGAATGACACTAAGCGGTATTACGTTTATCTTATTCCTGACAAGCTTCTTTTATTCGCCTAATTTAAACCTAGGCATAATCGGAGCGCTCTTTTACGTTGCAAGCATAAAAAGCGAAGGAAAAGCAAATTACGAGCGCATTTGCAATAATTGTTTATTTATAAAAAACTTGGATGGTGTTATAACTAAAAGCAATTTAATAGTACATCAAAACCTAAAAATTTTGCGTCTTCTAAAACACATTAAGCCTAATACGGAAACAACGTTTGAAATTGTTGATGACAATCTTAACAAAGTTAAAACTCTTTCTGAGACTGAGCTCATGGAACTTGCATTAACTAAAAACATACACCTTCCTATCAAAGAATTTTTACGTCCTTAAAATTCCTATACTTAACTGTAATAGTTATTTCCCTATCTCCCAAATTTTCTCTAAATAGGAATCTTAAATCGTCGTTTTGGTAAACCAAATAGCTATTTAAAAGCCTTTTGACATCATTAATCAACATCGACTCCAACCCTTCCGAAATAGCGTTTTCCTTGTTAACCACACGACTAAGACGCTCGTAACTAATTTCACTTTGCCTTTTCTTTTTCACGCAAACCATCTCCTAAAAATGCTACTTGTCTTCTTCCCTTTTTCGTTTAATTTTCCACCGTTTTTAAGCGTATCCTTAATTTCGTAATACGCCTGTTTTGCTTTATCTCGTCCATAACATTCTATCGTAGAATACACACCTATTTTATCACTTTCCGGTATTACTCCATAGAGTGGGACGTGCAGTATCTCTGCGATACTTTCGGCATCCAATATTTCTCCCCTATTGAATAAATCACTTCTATATCTATTGACCACAACGCCTATCCCTTTTAGCGAATAAGTAGAAAGTACGCCAATGGCCCTATCCGCATCCTTTATTGCGCTAACGTGCGGAGTGGTTACTATAATTGCTTCCGTGGCGCAACTTGCCGCCCTATGAAGTCCTAGTTCTATTCCGGCGGGAGCATCAATGAATAATACGTCGGCAGTTAAGCATATTTCTCCAATTATTTTTTTTAACATGCTTGCGCTTACTCTATCGGAAACATTAATCTTGGTCGATGGCAACAACTTTAAATTTGGACTTACGTCTATCATTGCCCTATTAAGTTTAACTCGCTCTTCTATCACGTCGATTACGTCGTAAGAAACTCTATCTTCAACTCCTAATGCTACGTCTAGATTGTTGAGACCTATATCCGCATCAACCAAGGATACGTTATATCCTTCGCTCGCAAAAGCTAATCCCAAATTTGCGCATACTGTGGTTTTACCTACGCCACCTTTTCCCGATGCCACTAAATATACTTTCGACATAAAAAAAACCTCTCTTTATGGTAACCTATAAAGAGAGGTGAAAAATAAACTAATTTGTGTTTTATTACATATTTTTGAGTTCTTCTATACGTTCAAGAAGTTTAGCTTTCTTTTCCGTATTTGCTTGGAGCTTTACCTTTTCGTTTTCTATCATTTGCTTGGGAGCCTTCGCAACGAAGCCAGGATTGCCTAGCATGCCTTCGCTTCTTCTTATTTCCCCTTCTATGTTCTTTAGTTCTTTGTTAAGACGAGCCATTTCCTTTTCTACGTCAACAAGTTCACCTAGGGGGATATAAACTTCCGCATCGTTTGTAACAATAGATACGCTCTTTTCTACTACGTCCGCTTTGGAGTTTACGAACGTTACGCTTTCTACGTTTGCTAGTTTCTTAACGTAACTTTCACTCTTCGCTACGTAATTTTGGTCTGCCGTAACGATATAAAGATTTACTTTCTTTGATACGGGAACATCCATTTCTACGCGCAAGTTACGAATAGAACGTATGATTTCTTTGATTTGTTCAAACTTTTCAAAGTCAACTGCATAGTTAAACTTCTTGTTATAAGCAGGATATTCTGCAAGCATTATAGTACTTTCTTCTCCGCATTCCTTCCATATACGCTCTGTAATGAAAGGAGTGAAAGGATGCATAAGCTTGAGTATTTGCTTTAGAACGAAGGTCAATACGGCAAGAGTTTCACCCTTTGCCTTTTCATTGTCGGAATAAAGAGCAGGCTTGGTAAGTTCAATGTACCAGTCGCAGAAATCAGACCAAATAAAGTCATATAACGCGGCGTTTGCCATACCAAGTTCGTATTTCTTCATATAAGCGTTGACTTCACGGGTAACTTTGTTAAGTTTGAAGAGTATCCACTTGTCAGCAGGGGTATATCTGAAGGAACCTAGTTTGGGTAGAGTCTTGCCTTCGCTATTCATAAGAACGAATCTGGATGCATTCCAAAGCTTATTTAGGAAGTTACGAGCAGGCTCAATCTTATCTTCGCTAAATCGAATATCGGAGCCGGGCGCAACGCCAGTCGTCAAGCTAAATCTTAGAGCATCTGCGCCGTATTTATCGATGAGCTCTAGGGGGTCAATACCATTACCAAGAGACTTTGACATCTTTCTACCTTTTGCATCTCTAACAATACCATGAATAAGCACTTCGGGGAATGGTATTTGTCCCATATGTTCTAATCCTGAGAATATCATTCTTGCTACCCAGAAGAAAATTATATCGTATGCGGTAACCAGAACGTTAGTGGGATAGAAGTAATTTAATTCTTCGGTATTTTCCGGGAAACCTAAGGTTGAAAAAGGCCACAATGCAGAACTAAACCAAGTATCCAACACGTCTTCGTCTTGATGAATATCTTTGCATCCGCACTTAGGACAGCAAGTCGGATCTTCCTTTTCTACGATAACTTCGCCACATTCGGGGCAATACCATGCGGGAATTCTATGTCCCCACCATAATTGACGAGAAATACACCAATCCTTGATGTTTTCCATCCAGTTAAAGTAAGTCTTAGAGAATCTTTCGGGAATAAACTTGATTTTTCCGTCTCTTACAACTTTAAGAGCAGGACGAGCAAGGTCTTCCATCTTTACAAACCATTGCTTACTTACGATAGGCTCTACAACAGCCTTACAACGATAACATTCGCCTACGTTGTGGGTGTAAGGCTCAATCTTTTCCATTAAACCTAGTTTTTCTAGGTCTTCCACTATTCTCTTTCTTGCTTCATCTCTATCAAGACCTACGTAAGCATAGCCACGTTCATTAATTACGCCGGCATCATCCATAACTCTAATAACTTCTAGGTTATGACGAAGACCTACTTCAAAGTCATTGGGGTCATGCGCAGGAGTAATCTTAACGCAACCGGTACCGAAGTCAAGTTCTACGTAATCGTCCGCAATAATCGGTATTTCTCTATCCGTCAAAGGAAGTTTGAGCATTTTACCAATCTTATCGGTATAACGGGGGTCTTTGGGGTTTACCGCAACTGCAGTATCACCGAGCAAAGTTTCGGGACGAGTGGTTGCAATAATTAAGTAACCCGAGCCATCAACGTAAGGATAACGGATATGCCACAAGAAACCTGCTTTTTCTTCGTATTCAACCTCTGCATCGGAAAGAGCGGTTTCACAATGGGGACACCAGTTAATTATACGGCTACCTTGATATATAAGACCTTTGCGATAGAGATTAACAAAAACCTCTCTTACCGCTTTAGAGCAACGTTCATCCATCGTAAAGGCTTCTCTTGACCAGTCGCAAGAAGAACCTAATCTACGCAATTGTCTTACGATTTTACCGCCATAGGTATCTTTCCATTCATAAGCGCGCTTTAGAAATTCTTGTCTGCCAATGGTTTCTTTATCTAAACCTTCTTCACGAAGTTTGTCTACGATTTTAACTTCAGTAGCGATACTTGCGTGGTCAGTGCCGGGTAACCATAGCGTAGAAAAACCTTGCATGCGCTTGTGGCGGATGATGGTATCTTGAATGGTATTATTGAGCGCGTGTCCCATATGAAGTTGACCGGTTATATTGGGTGGCGGAATAACAATGGAAAAAGGAGTCTTATTTTTGTCTACTTCGGGACGGAAATAACCTGCTTGTTCCCATTCTTGATATATTTCGTTTTCAAAACTTTGTGGTTCAAAATTCTTTGGAAGTTCCATATTTACCTCTAATCATTATTTTCTTCTATTTCTACTTGAGTTTCTATTGTTTCATTTTCTGGTACGCCTGCTTTTGCCGCCTTCTTCTTTGCAAGTATGTTCTTTATAATCCCTATTGCTTGCATCAAATAGTTAAAGAACGCAATATATGTTAAAAGCAAACCAATTCCTAGGATAATCCAATCCAAATAGAATACCTTTTCTACAAAAAATGCGTGGAAGTAGCTCATTATAACTGCTACACAGATAACAAATGATGCGGCTTTACCCATGTAGTTTGCCTTGATGTTTTTGCTATCTCCTGCCATAAATGCGCCACCAATAATCATCGTTACTTCTTTAGCGAGCAATACTACGATGAAAGCCCAATGAACGTAGCCGATAATTACTAGCGAAAGAATTGCTGAGCATTGCATCAATTTATCTGCAAACGGGTCGATAATTTCGCCAAGTTGCGTACCTTGATTGAACTTTCTTGCAAACCAACCATCAAACAAATCGGAAGATGCAGCAACGAAAAGAATGACTAATCCTACTATTGGGAATAGATAATTGCCTACTTGAACGTAAGTGCTTACGTCTATGGTAGTCCACATAATAAAAGGAACCGCTATGATACGGAAAAGCGTTATCATATTAGGTATAGTCCATAATTGTTTTAGCAATTCTTTCATAAAAAAACTCCTAATATCTTTCAATTAGAAGTATTATAACATAATTATATTAAATATACAAACTATTTTAATGGAATTAACGCTTGTTACCGAGTATCATTGCGTATTTATTAGTTACATTAGTAACTAATTCATATGCTCCCTTAACTGCGCAAACTTCAGGCTCGGCAACTATGTTGACAGGCAACTTTAAATATTTGGAAAGATAATCCGTCAAGCCACGCAAATTAGATCCTGCGCCTGCGCAACTCAATCCATTTGCAGAAACGCTTGCGATTTTGCTATAAGGGACCGTTGTTAAAACACTCTCTATTAATTCCGCTATCTTCTTATAACACCATACGATAGGCGTTCTAATGGATTCAGCAGATATTTCTACGTTCTTCATTTTTCCGTCTAATACGTCTTGACCGGTTATAGTAATAACGGAAGAATCATTATCATACAAACTTCCTACTCCAACTTTGAGTTTTTCTGCCGTAGAGTTGCTTATTCTTAAACTATACGTCTTTAAGACTTGTTCGATTATGCCTTCATTAATCGTATTGCCACCGATATTGACGGTGCATGCGGAAACTATTCCTTCATCATTTATAACGGCGACCTCAGTAGTGCCACCACCAAACGAGCAAACGGCTCTATCTCCGCTTCCTAAAATCGGCAAAAATCCTAGAACGTTCTCTATTAAAGTTATGTCCTTGTGTCCCGTCCTTTGTACGGCAGACTCCACATTTTCACGTTCTGCGCTAGATAGACCGGATGGTATAAGCACATAAAGTTCTACAGGACTAAATAATGAAAACGCTATTACGTCCGAAAGATAATATTCCAAAACCTTAGCAAAAACATCAGGACGAGAAACAACGCCTTCTTTAACAGGATAGATTAGCGAACAATTTTCCGGTAGGTCGGTGAGTTTTAGCGCATCGCTACCAACCGCGATAATCTCGACGTGATTTCCCCTTTTAATTACGCAAACATTAGGTTCACGCAAAAGATAACCACCGCCATAGATGGTTAGATTACTTGAACCCGGGTCAATTACAATCTTTTGTTTTTGCATAACTAGATTATCTTCTTTTCTTCTAGAATTTCTTTTAATTTTTCAAGTGGGAGTCCAACAACACTTGTATAACTACCTTCATAACTTTTTACTACTACACCATCTTGAACGGCATATGCCCCTGCTTTGTCGAGACAGTAATATGAATTCAAATAGTCTGCTATTTGTTCCCTAGACATTGGATTAAAGGTAACCAAAGTGCTTATAGCATGAGTCTCTACTTTGCCTTTATAATATAACGCCAACCCGGAGCAAACCACATGCGTGACGCCTTCCAGCTCCGTTAACATTCTTACCGCATCGGAGTAATCTTTGGGTTTTCCGTAGTACACTCCTTCTCTATATACAAGTGTGTCAGATGCAATAATTAGGTCATATCTATCTTTTTGAGGTACTGCGTTTAACTTTCTTAAAGCAATTTCCTTGACGGTTGCTTCTGGAGTTTCGCCAAGGAAATTTTCATCAGTAGGATATGTTTCTATGTTAAATTCTTCGATTAATTCTTTAAGAAGTTCTTTACGGCGAGGCGATGCCGAGGCCAACAATACTTTCATTATAGTATTTCCAAATTCTTCTTAAACGCGCGTTTGAAATCACCCAGGGCAGTAAGCGCATCCTTGATTTCCAAAGTGCAATCACCTTGCGCTTTGGTCTTTAAAATTACGGAATCGCCCAATACGTCACAAGAAATTCCAACTATTGCGCCACCGCAACTGCGGTCAAAGCATTCTGCAATTCTTACGATTACGCCAAGCTTACGCACTGCAATAATTTCTTCTTCTGTAAGTAGGTCTAGGTACTTTTGTACGTCGAGTTGTTCTAAACCATCTTTATAGTGCAAGCCTGCAACCAAAGCTGCCATAATCAAATCCTTTTGGGGAATACCATAAAGATTGCTGTTGAGTATCATATACATGGAATGTTTATGATGGTCGTAGAACTTCATGCTTGAGCCTACGTCGTGTAACATACTTGCAACGCGCAAAATCTTAACGTAAGGACGAGGAAGTTTATGTATAACTTTAACTTGCTTAAAGAGTTGCATACTCAAATCAAACACGTGTTCTGCGTGTTGGATGTTCATATTAAAGTGATGCAATAAAGTATAAATTCCGTGTCCTAGAATATCGCTAATGGGTTTTTCTGTAATGGTCGGACATGCGTAACGAAGCATTGCTCCTTCTCTCATGCCAGCGCCACCGATTACTATTTCGCTAAAGTTAGTACGCGCCTTGATAGCTTCTATTACTGCAAGAGCTGCAGGGAAGATATCTGCTCTCGCAGAAGATAGGCCCTTTATTCTCATAAGCTTTTCGGGCTCAAGCGGTTTGATAGTGTCGTAAATAGTTTCCAATTCCTTATATGGAATATGGTAATTGTGAGCCATATCCAAAGGATATTTCTTAAGCTTACGGCTTATCTTACCGAGATTTCTTAATGAACCACCGACACCGATAAGTTGAGTTTCCGGGTCTAAATCTTTGAACCATTCTAGTTGGTCTAGATGCTCGCCTACGTATTGGCTGATTGCTTGCAAACATTCTTCAGGAGAGCCGGTATTTTTGAATTTTTCGGTCAAAGTAAGCGCGCCAAAAGGTAAAGTGTCTTGAGCAAGCATTACTCTTCTATTGTAATAAATTAATTTTACAGAGCCACCGCCGATATCAACTATCAATCCTTTTGGAACTTCCATAGAATTAATTACACCTTGATAAACGAACATAGCCTCGTCTTCTTGGGAAATAACTTGTAGTTTGATTCCGCAAGAAGTTTGAACTTCTTCTATGAAAGACTTTTGATTTTTAGCGCGTCTAACGGCGGCAGTTGCATAAGCAAACACCTTGGTTACGCCATGGCTTTCATATAGCGTACGGAAAGTGCGCAACGTCTTTATTGTTTGGGATATGCGTATAGGACGTAAAAAACCGTCTATTTCCATATCTTGAGCAAGCCTAACGGGTTCTTTCAGTTCATCAACGACCATGAAATAACCGCCGGGCATAACGTTTGCAATAACAAGTCTTGCCGAGTTGCTACCTAAATCAATTATCGCAATCTTTTCCATAAAGTTCCTTCCTTTATTTATTTTTTTACTACGTTTACGGGTTGTCCCGCGAGGAAAGCTTTCAAATTATTTACAGCTATTTCCATTAGTGATGCTCTTGCTTCTAACGTTGCCCACGCAACGTGTGGAGTTATCACTATATTTTTTGCGCTTAGCAATGGATTTTCTTTCATTGCAGGCTCTTTGCTTAATACGTCTACGCCTGCGCCCCTAATTCTCTCACAATTGAGCGCATTTGCAAGAGCTTTTTCATCAATCAATCCACCCCTTGCAGTATTTATAAGAATTGCATTTCTCTTAAAATGAGTTAGCGATTCTTCGTTTATCATCTTTTCGTTAGTTGCATCTAGCGGACAATTTAGCGAAACTATATCAGACTTTTCGTATAGCTCAACTAGGTTTTCGGCATATTTAAACCCATCTTCTTGGGCGTGCCTAGACTTGCTGTACACTAAGACGCTCATTCCAAATGCCTTTGCCACTTCCGCAACTCTTAGCCCTATTCGTCCGGCGCCAACTATACCGATAGTTTTGCCAAACAATTGACTCATCCCCGTCCTATAATAGCAAAAGTCCGGACATTTTTCCCATTCTCCGTCCTTGACGGTCCTATCATGGTAGCCTATCCCCGAATACAACTCGATAATTAAGCCGAATACTGTTTGCACAACGCTTTCCGTACTATACGCCGGTATATTTGTTACGGTTATCCCATTTGCGCAAGCGTAAGGAATATCTACGTTATTGTATCCGGTAGCAAGCACTCCAATATATTTAAGGTTTGGCAATTTATCGATAATATTCTTGTCGATATTGCACTTGTTGGTAATCATTATACTTGCATCCCCCATCCTTTCGACTATCATATCGTAAGGAGTGCGAGAATAGAGAACAACTTCGCCGAGAAAATCAAATTTTTCCCAAGACAAATCTCCGTGATTAAGACAATATCCATCAAGAATTACTATCTTCAAAACCAAAGTTCCCCAATATAATTTTCCTATATACAATAATAAACCAAAAGTAAATTTTCGTCAATAGGGAATTTTTGAATTTACATATATAAATACGCGCGAACTCTCGTACGCGCGTATTCAATAACATTTTGCAATCTGTTTTTTGCAACTTTTACGCTAACGTATCGTCCACTATAGTGTGGTACTCTGCTACTCGAATAATGCTTTCTACGCCCTTTAAGCAATTAGCCTTAGACGTATAACCTTGTGATGCCAAAAGATTCATGGCAGTTTGAGACATAAGACGGAAACGGAATTTGCCTTCTTTGTCCTTATATATCTCAAACACAGGCTTACCTATCATAGGCACGTAACCTGCTTTGGTGTTATCGCTAATGGTTGCCTTTCCTGCTTCTCTAACAACCGCTTGGATAGCTCCCCTACATGCTGCTTTAGCAACGTACGCTTGGGAGTGTCCTACGGTAAAGCTATTGGATGAACGGAATCTAAAGCGATATTTTCCGGCATTATCAACATAAATTTGAATAGTTCCGGGTAGTTTGCCATCATCCAGCGAAGGATTAGGTTCACCAAAACTGGATTTCTTTTCGCTAGGAACGTGAACTGCTTTCTTTTTCTTGATAGGTCTCTTCTTTTCTCTAACGGGAGTCATTATAACAGTTTCATCAGCAACTTGACTTGCCGTTACGTTGTTAATGACAACTGCACCGACTTCTTCTTTGTCTTCATCAACAATGGGGGACAAAACTATGGTTTCAATATCTACAGATTTGGGAGCTGTTTTTTCTTCTTCACCAATCATAGCTTCTTCTTTTGCAACCTTCTTTTCTACGCGCTTCTTTTGGATTGACGTAACGATGACTGCTGTCAAAAGAGATATTACTATAACCGCTAGTACTATGATGACCGGAAGATTGTTTCCTGTGGAAAGAAAAGCTTTTATACTTTCTATTATTTTTTCCATATCTTATCTCCTTATATAGAATTACTTTTTCAAACCGCGTTCTTTCATGACTTGGCGCATGCGCTCTTCATGTGAAAGAATTTGTTTTCTTATACGAAGTGATTTGGGGGTTACTTCCAAAAGTTCATCGGGCTCTAAGAATTCGATACATTCTTCAAGAGAGAACTTTCTAGGAGTTTCCAATCTTAGCGCTTCATCAGAGCCTGCTGCGCGCATATTGGTAACGTGCTTTCTCTTACAAACGTTAACCGCTATATCTTCTTGCTTTGGAGAATATCCTACGACCATACCTGCATAAACAGGGGTGCCCGGTTCAACAAAAAGTACGCCTCTTCCTTGTGCGTTATATAGACCGTAAGTTACTGCTTCACCCGTCTCAAAAGCAACTAACGCGCCATACTGACGACGTGGCATTGCCCCCTTTAGCGGTTGGTATCCTTCAAAGATACTATTCATAATACCTTCACCACGAGTTTCCGTCAAAAAGTCGGAACGGTATCCCAAAAGTCCACGTTCAGGTATGACAAACTCAAGCTTGATGCGACTATTCATGGGTGTCATATTGATGAGTTCGCCTTGTCTCTTACCCATGTTTTCCATAACGGTTCCAACACATTCTTGGGGTACGTCTACGAACAATCTTTCGATAGGTTCGCACATGACACCGTCTATTTCTTTGTTGATAACTTTGGGAGTAGATACTTGGAATTCATAACCTTCTCTACGCATGTTTTCTATAAGTATAGAAAGGTGAATTTCTCCCCTACCTGAAACAACAAAACTGTCCGCTCTTTCTCCATCTTCTACTTTGAGAGAAACGTCTTTGAGCAATTCCTTATATAGTCTTGCGCGAAGGTGTCTGGAAGTAACGTACTTGCCTTCCTTTCCTGCAAACGGGCTATCATTAACAGCAAAGAGCATCTGTAAAGTAGGCTCGGAAATCTTGACAAAACTAATTGGCTCAACGTTCAAGGGAGCGCAAATCGTTTCTCCTATCGTTACGTTTTCTATACCGCTAAAGCTTACTATATCACCAACTTTTGCAGTTTCTACGGTTCTCTTTGTAAGACCGGTAAATTGATATATGTTGGTAATCTTAGACCTATATACCTTGTCGTCGTGGTAGTTGCAAATTGCTACTTCTCCGTTTGCTTGCATAACGCCACGCTCAATTCTACCGATTGCAATTCTACCTACGTATTCGTTGTAGTCGATAGCAGAAACAAGAACTTGTAAAGGTCCTTCTTCATCGCCTTGCGGTGGGTCGATATGCTCTAAAATAGTATCAAACAACGGCGCTAGATTTGTGCCGGGCGTAGATGCAGATAACGATGCCGTACCGGCTCTTCCGGAGCAATATACGATAGGACTATCAAGTTGCTCGTCCGTTGCATTTAGGTCAATTAAAAGCTCGTATACTTCATCCAGTACTTCTGCTAGACGAGCATCAGGCTTATCAACTTTATTTATGCAAATAATAATCTTATGATTCATTTCCAACGCTTTTTGGAGAACGAATCTAGTTTGGGGCATTGGTCCTTCGTATGAGTCAACTAGCAAAACAACGCCGTTTATCATCTTTAATACTCTTTCTACTTCACCGGAAAAGTCCGCGTGCCCGGGAGTATCAACAACGTTGATTTTTACGCCTTTATACATACAAGAAGTATTCTTTGCAAGAATAGTAATGCCACGCTCTCTTTCAAGCGGGTTGTTGTCCATAACGCACTCTTCTACGACTTGATTATCTCTAAATACACCGCCTTGATGTAGCATAGCATCGACAAGCGTCGTCTTGCCGTGGTCAACGTGAGCAATTATGGCTATATTTCTTAAATCGTCTCTAATCATACAGTTAGTTTAATTATCGTGTAGTCTATGTCTTCGTTGTATAATTCATACAACCCTTCAATTTGAGTGTAATCCTTTACCCCATTAACGTCAACGTATAGTGCTGGGCGGATATAAAAATTCCACGTTCCACTAGGAAAATGAAATTCTACGCCTTCTTCTAATTGGAGTAGAGAATAAGTTTGAAGTTGGAGCTCGTCTTCCGTTACGTTTTCTTCCAAAGAATGAGCAGCAATTTCGTAGTAATTTATCGCATAGGTTGCGCCTTTATAATTGTAGGTGACGGGACTAAAGGTGTCCATATCTATTTGATACCCAGCCCCTTCTACTATCTTAAAGTTAAAACCCCTAAACGCATCAAGTTCAAGGGGAGCAATTTGGTACGCGCCCCACTCGCTAAAATCAGACGTATTGGACGAATACCTTCCTACGCTTTTAATTCTATATTGCACTTCGCCCTTTACTCTTTTTATAGTAAGCGAAGTCCCTGCCACTCCGGTTGCGGTATGCGTAACGTCGGGATACAAAGAATACTTATATTCTATCGTATATGATATTGCGCCCGGAACCTCATCCCAAACTAAATCTAGGGTGTAATCAGGCTCGGCAGAAAGGTTTTTAACGCTTATCACAGGCGTTTGAAGTTGCCTATGCAAAACGGCATAGGTAACACCAAAACATCCGCCGGCTAGTACTACTAGCGCGCAAGCTATGATAAGCGCTATTACTTTCTTACTGAGCTTTATCTTTGCCATTTAATTATTTTTTTGCGCTAACCTTCTTTAGGTTTGCAAACTTGGGTAGACCATCTTCTAGGGGAGAATTGCTGGAACCTTGAATCAAAGGAAGAGCATATTCAACGTATTCCTTGGTTAGACCGGTACCTGCTTCGTTAATCCATTCTAGAGGAACTTTCTTTTCGGTGTTAGCAGCAAATTCTACGGGCATAAGTTTATAGATGCACTTGTAGGAGCCTTCACTCATATCGCGTTCGAATACAACCATCTTGTCGG